>JAZQWE010000053.1:0-14584 GCA_045632225.1 Eubacteriales bacterium
AAACTTTGATACCGACAAAAAATGCTCTGCCGTCAAAAGCAGAGCATTTTTGTTTAATGTTTAATTATGCGGTTTAAAACGGGGTGTTGTCAAAGTGTTGTCAAAACACCTTTCACATCACCGAAAACCCTGTAAAATAAGGCTTTTTCGAGGGGGTTGTATTATTCCCACTCGATGGTTCCGATGGGTTTGGGAGTGAGGTCGAGGAGGACACGGTTGATGCCTTCTACCTCAGAAGTGATACGGTTTGTGATTTTGTGAAGAACTTCGTAGGGGATTTCTTCGATTGTTGCTGTCATAGCGTCTGTTGTGTTTACTGCACGGATGATTGCAGGCCATCCTTCATAACGGAGGTCATTTCTTACGCCTACACTCTTCATATCGGGAACTGCGATGAAGTACTGCCAAACAGTCTTTGCAAGACCGCAGTTATCAAATTCCTCACGGAGAATAGCATCTGCTTCTCTGAGCGCTGCAAGACGGTCGCGGGTAATTGCGCCAAGGCATCTTACGCCAAGACCGGGGCCGGGGAACGGCTGACGGTAAACCATATTGTGAGGAAGACCATGCGCTTCGCCAACCACTCTTACTTCATCCTTAAAGAGAAGCTTGATAGGTTCAACAAGCTCAAACTTGAGGTCCTCGGGAAGACCGCCTACATTGTGATGGCTCTTTACAGCCTTCTTGCCTTCCGCCTGCTTTACACTTTCGAGAATGTCGGGATAAATTGTACCCTGAGCAAGAAAATCTACATCTTCAAGCTTTCTTGCCTCATCAGCAAATACATTGATAAATTCAGCGCCGATAATCTTTCTCTTCTTTTCAGGGTCGGAAACGCCGTCAAGAAGATCGAGGAAACGGTCGGTAGCATCAACATAAACAAGGTTTGCATCAAGTCCGCCCTTAAAGAGTTTGATTACATTTTCGGACTCATCTTTTCTCATAAGACCGTGGTTAACATGAACGCAAACGAGTTGCTTGCCAATGGCCTTGATAAGGAGCGCCGCAACAACGGAGGAGTCTACACCGCCGCTGAGTGCAAGGAGAACCTTTTTGTCGCCAACCTGATCTTTGATTTCTTTTACCTGCTCTTCAATGAAAGCATCTGCGAGCGCCTTTGTTGTGATGCGTTCCATGCTTTCAGGTCTTACATTTCCCTGCATATTTTTGTCCTCCGAAAAAGATTAATTGGTATAATTGTCGAAATAACCCTGTACAAGTACAACGGGAGTACCCTTGTCGCCCGAACCGCTTGTAAGGTCGCAAAGCGAACCGATAAGGTCGGTGAGCTGACGGGGAGTTGTACCCTGGGATGCCATATTGCCCACAAGGTTGTCCTCTTTTTCGCGGATGCTCTTTGAAATTGCTTCTTTGAGCGCCTCACCGGAAAGGTCCTTATAATCATTGTCTGCAAGATACTTGAGTTTAAGTTCGTTGGGTGTGCCGACAAGACCGTCTGTAAATGCGGGAGAAACAACGGGGTCTGCAAGTTCCCAGATTTTACCCTGAGGATCCTTGAACGCGCCGTCGCCGTATACCATTACTTCAACATGTTTTCCGGTAGCGTCAAAAATCTTCTTTTGAATATCAAGAACAAGATCTTTGCACTCTCTGGGGAAAAGTTTAACCTTGTCCTCGGTAGCCTTGTTGGAACCGAGAAGGCCGTACTGCTCGTTGCAACCGCTGCCGTTTACGGGAGCGTTAAGAATTTCATCAAGATTTATAACCTTTGCGCCAGCCTCGGTAAGGATGCGCTTGGTGCGAACTCTTGTATGAATGGAGCAGTTAATAACAGTATTTGCATATTCGAGAATTGCTTTAGGCTGATTTGCGAAAACAACCTCTACATCTGCGCCGCATTCGCGAACGAGATTTGCGTAGTATTCAACATAATCAACGCCGGTAAACTCATGCTTATTAACACCGAAAAGTTCGCGGTATTTTGCCTCGCTAAGCACATCGGAATAAGGATTAACGCCTGCGGCATCAATCTTATCAAGGCTTACAAGTTCGTTACCGACCTCGTCCGAAGGATATGCGAGCATAAGCACAACCTTTTTTGCACCCATTGCAATGCCGCGGAGGCAAATTGCAAAACGGTTACGGGAAAGGATGGGGAAAATAACACCCACTGTGCCGCCGCCGAGTTTAGCCTTTACATCGGCCGAAATATCATCAACGCTTGCATAGTTACCCTGTGCACGCGCAACGACGGATTCGGTAATTGAAATAACATCTCTGTCACGAAGTTCAAAACCCTCGGACTCTGCCGCAAGCAATACGCTTTCAGCTACGATAGCCGCAAGGTCATCTCCCTCACGGATAATGGGGCAACGGATACCTCTTGATACCGTGCCAACTCTTCTTTCTGTGTTTGCCATATTCAGCACTTCTTTCTTCATAGAATAGGATTGCCTAAAAAACATTTACAATATATTTTACTACTTTTTTTGAAACTATTCAATAGTTATGCCGCAAAAAATTAAGTAATTTTTTAGAAAAAATAACATATCCTTTTATATAAAAAGCACAAAGGGGTAAAAATAGAGCAAAAAAGGAACTGTGATACAGTTCCTTTTTTATTATATTTCGGGTTTGAATGACGGCATTAACTGAAGTTTAAAGAGGTTTTGCGCATGTCTTTTATCAATCAGCGCTTTCTTTTCTTCATCTTCAATTACGCCCTCGCGGATGTATCTGTCAAGTTCTGCATAGGTAAAGCCGAGGTTTTCTTCATCGGTTTTGCCACAAAGTCCGTCAATCGGAGTTTTGTCAACAAGTTCGCTCGGGAGTCCCAAAACGCGGCCAACTTCTTTGATTTCGGTAACGGTCAAATTTGATGCGGGAGAAAAGTCGCCCACAGAGTCGCCGTAGCGCGTGGAATAACCTACATAATCCTCGGAAAGGTTGCATGTATTTGCAACTCTGCCATTGCAGCTCTGCGATACTGCATAAAGAGTGGTCATTCTTACACGCGGAGGAATATTTTGGAGAGTCTGCGCGGTGATTTCAAGGTCGGCGGGGAGATTTTTGATGAGTGCGTCCACCGCATCCTTTATATTTACAACATAGTGCTTGATACCGAGATGGTTAACAAGCATATACGCCATATCAATATCGTGCTGTGTACCCTGGGGCATAAGCACGCCGATAACACGGTCGCGGCCGAGCGCCTCTGCACAAAGCGCCGCAACAATCGAGCTGTCCTTACCGCCCGAGATGCCGACAACAGCATTGCATCCTTTTCCGTTTTTATCAAAAAAGTCGCGAATCCATTCTACACAGTCATTTTTTACTTTTTCTGCATTAAACATGAAAAATTCCTCCAAAATTATTCCCACTCTATTGCCGCCGGCGGTTTTGATGTAACATCATAGAACACCATATCGACACTTTCGCCAAGTTCTTTTTTTATGCGACGAACCGCCGTTTTAAGGACCTCCTTTGAAAAATCCTTACCGGGCACAAGTGCGCGGGCGGTTTTGAAATCGGTTGTAGATACAGCGCGGATAACAACCGAATACTTTTGTTGAGCATTTTCCGCAAGGGGGACAAGCACGGCAAAAAACTGTGCCGCATCGGTTTTATCAAACTCCTCTGCCACAATGGCATCGGCTACGCGAAGAATGTCAAAACCTTCTTTGCAAAGGTGAAGCGGGCGCTGATGAAACGGATATGCATGCGAATCGCCGTCCACTCTGCAAACCACACGGTTTACAAAGGGGAGTTTTTGGTCAAATTCCTTTGCGATTTTAAAAAGCATTTCAAAATCGCTGTCCGCACCGTTATCCGCCAGCACAACCATGCTTTTATACGAGCGCTCACCGTGACGAATACCGACCGAGCGCAATGGCACCAAACGCGCCGAAACGCTGTCACAAATATCGCGGGCGCTATTGAAAACAGTCTGCCTTTGCTCTGTTGTAAGCGCAATTACCGAACTGTGGCACAGCATGCGAATAGCAAATGCCTGAGGTGGGAACGGCTGACGCAAAAGAGATGGGGCAGCACCCGCCGCTCTCGCAATATCGACCGCATTTTCGCCAACATCAACTATGCTTTCGCCAAAAAGCGGAGGAATTCCCAAAACATACAAATCGGGAGCACCGAAACTTTTCAGCGCATCTTTATACGCGCGCTCCATTGCAAAAGAAATAATCTCCCGCTTTTCTGCGGGAATATATGACATTGAAAGAGGTCCGACAATTTTACCTTGCGCGGTTTTTGCGCTCGCAAGCAAAAAAGCGGTATCGCATTTTACAAAAACTGAATTTTTAATACCGAGGTTTTCAACAAAGGCACGAATCTTCTCTGTTTCGTCTTTGCGGAGCATGCCGTGGTCAATGTGAACGCAGAATACTTTTTCAGCCGACAGCGCCTTGACACAAAGATAAAGCACGGCAAGACTTTTTGCGTCACCAAAAACAGGCATAACTACCGCTCTGCCCGCCGCCTTTTTTCTAATTGTGTCACACAAAAAATCCATACCAAAACCTCACATTTTATACAATAATTATATAGGAAACACCTTGCGCTGTCAATGTGCACCGGCGCTTTATCCTTCAAATTTTCAAACACAAACCCTCGCGTTTTTTGAAGTGCAAAAAAAATTAAATTTGCTATTGACTTTAGTGCTGTAAAGTGGTAATATGTTAAAAAAATAAATTGAAAGCGAGGGCCCGCCCAATGGTCAATTTGCAATCGGCATCAATTGACAGACTTTTTGAAGCAATTCTAAATCTTAAAACCACCGAAGATTGCTACAAGTTTTTCGAGGATATATGTACCATCAAAGAACTTCAGGATATGGCACAGCGTCTTGATGTTGCATTCCTTTTAACAGAGGGTATAAATTATCAGAAAATATCCCAAGAGGTTAATGTAAGTACAGCTACCATCAGCCGCGTAAGCAAGTGCCTTAATTACGGTAGCGGCGGCTACAGAACAGCAATAGAACAGATAAACAATAATAAGAAGTAAAGAAATGATACTCAACGATTCTCTTTTAAAAAACGAAGAAAAAGCAATTTTTGCATTGCGCGAACTTTACGCGGCATACGGATACTCCCAATACAAAATGAGCAAGTTTGAGGAGTATGACCTCTATGTAAGAAACAAGGACTTTCTCATCTCGGACAGCGTAATTACATTTACCGACACAAGCGGCAAACTGATGGCGCTTAAACCCGACGTTACCCTCTCCATTCTTAAAAACGGCAAGGATACCGAAGGCGTGGTGCAAAAAGTTTATTATAACGAAAATGTTTACCGCGTGTCAGGTTCAACCCACAGTTTTAAAGAGATTATGCAAGTGGGACTTGAGTGCATTGGGGACATTGATGACTATTCCCTTTACGAAGTGCTCCTTCTTGCGGCAAAGAGCCTTTCCACAATTTCAATTTCATCCGTTCTTGACATATCCCACCTTGGAATTATTTCGGCACTTTTTGATGCACTTGAAATAGATGAGAGTGACCGCGCGGAGATGCTCCGTTGCATTGGTGAAAAAAGTTTGCACGCGCTATCAGAGATATGCGCGCGTTGCGGGGTTAGCAAAGGCGACACCGAGCTCCTTAAAAACTTAATCACCCTTTACGGCAAGCCAAGCGAGGTTATGCCAAAACTTTACGAATTGCTTGAAAACAAAATCGATTCTGCACCGCTTGTACAATTTTCAAATGTGCTTAATGCACTGCAGACAAGCGAAATTTACAGCATGCTCCGCATTGATTTTTCTGTTGTGCATGACATCGGATATTACAACGGAATCGTGTTTAAAGGATTTATTGAGGGCGTTCCCGAAGGTGTGCTCGCAGGCGGTCAGTACGATAAACTGATGCAAAAGATGGGCAGAAAATCAGGGGCAATAGGCTTTGCGGTATACCTTGATTTGCTTGAGCGCCTTGCAATGGGCGACAAGCGAAACGATGTTGATATTTTGCTTTTGTACGCAAGCGGCACTCCCATTTTAACCCTTGCAAATGCCATAAAAGAACTCTCCAAAAACGGTGAGAGAGTAATAGCACAAAAGGAAATTCCGAGCAAAATAAAATACCAAAAACTGTTTAAACTTGATGAAAGCGGGGTAAAAGAAGTATGAAGATGCTGAATGTTGCCCTGCCCAAGGGGCGCCTTGGCGAAAAGGTTTACGAACAGTTTGCTGAGGCAGGGTTTGAGTGCCCCTCGATAAAAGAAAACAATCGCAAACTCATTTTTGAAAATGAGGAATGCGGTGTGCGCTATTTTTGGGTGAAACCGTCGGATGTTGCAATCTATGTTGAGCGCGGCGCCGCCGACATCGGCGTTTGCGGCAAGGATATTTTGCTTGAATACTCCCCCGATGTGTACGAACTCTATGACCTTGACATTGGCAAATGCCGCATGGCAGTTGCCGCAAAAAAAGATTTTGCAGATGACCAGAGTCGCACTCTTAAAGTTGCGACAAAATTTACAAATATAGCAAAAAATTACTACGCCTCGCTTGGACGCGACATTGACATAATTCACCTTAACGGCTCAATTGAAATTGCACCGATTTTAGGTCTTTCGGATGTCATTGTGGACATTGTCGAAACGGGCACCACACTAAAAGAAAACAATCTTGAAGTGGTGGAAACCATTGTGCCGATAAGCGCAAGACTTATCGCAAACAAAGCAAGTTTTAAGTTTAAAAACGAACTTGTTGAAAGAATCATTCACAGCATGGAGAAAGGCAATGATTAAGATACTTAAATACGGCGAAGTTGCAATTGACGATATCTTTGCAAGAGCCGTGCCCGAGGTGGATGTTGCCGCCGTTGTTTCGGATATTATATCAAATGTAAGAAAAAACGGTGACAGCGCACTTTTTGAATATTGCAAAAAGTTTGACGGTGCCACACTTGAAACACTTGCAGTAAGCGAAAAAGAAATCGAAGAAGCATTCGCCGCGGTTGAACCGAGATTTATCGAGGTTCTTACAAAAGCCGCGGCAAACATACGCAAGTTCCACGAAAAGCAAGTAAGAAGTAGCTTTATCATCAATGATGAATGTGGAATTGTTACGGGTCAAAAGGTTATCCCCGTTGACCGCGCGGGTCTTTATGTGCCCGGCGGCACAGCCGCATACCCCTCCACCGTGCTGATGGATGCAATCCCCGCAAAAATCGCCGGTGTTAAAGAAGTTGTAATGGTAACTCCCCCCTCGCGCGACGGCAAGGTTAACCCGGTGATGCTCGCCGCGGCAAAAATTGCGGGTATCGACCGCATTTTCAAGATTGGCGGCGCGCAAGCCGTTGCAGCACTTGCATACGGCACGGAGAGTGTACCGAAGGTTGATAAAATTGTCGGCCCCGGCAATGCCTATGTTGCCGAGGCTAAAAAGCAGGTTTACGGAATTGTGTCCATTGACATGATTGCGGGACCGAGCGAAATTTTGATCGTTGCCGACGGCAATACAAATCCGCGCCATGCGGCGGCGGATTTGCTCTCGCAGGCAGAGCATGACAAAATGGCAAGTGCCGTACTTGTCACCGACTCTTTTGACCTTGCAAAAGCCGTACAGGCAGAGCTTGAGGTGCAAATTCCCGAACTCCTCCGCGCTGACATAGCGAGAGTTTCAATTGACAACTGCTCAAAAATCATTGTAGCAGACACCCTTGACAAGGCGATTGAAATCGCAAATGAAATTGCACCCGAACACCTTGAATTACTCCTTGACAATCCCTTTGACTACCTTGATTCCATCCGCCATGCCGGCTCGATTTTCATGGGCAGAAACTGTCCTGAGGCGCTTGGCGACTATTTTGCAGGCCCCAATCACACCCTCCCCACAAGCGGCACCGCAAAGTTCTCAAGCCCGCTTTCTGTGGACGATTTCGTAAAGAAAACACAGTACACCTACTACACCCGCGATGCGCTTAAAAAGGTGGCTGAAGATGTTGCATTCTTTGCAACAAAAGAAGGACTTACCGCCCACGCAAAGAGTGCGGTTATCCGAACAGAGGAAGAAAAATGAGCAAATTTTTCAGCGAAAAATACAAATCCCTTACCCCATATACACCCGGCGAACAGCCCCGTGATATGAAGTATATCAAACTCAACACAAACGAGTCACCGTATATACCGTCCGAAAAGGCTATTGTAATGGCGGCAGAGGCGGCAAACGATTTGCAACTGTACCCCGACCCCGAGTGCACCGCTCTTCACGAGAAAATCGCAGAGGTATACGGCGTTGATAAAACCGAAGTGCTTTGCGGCAACGGCTCCGACGAGATTTTAAACTTTGCCTTTATGGCTTTTTGCGACAAGTCCCGCCCCGCGCGTTTTGCCGATATTACATACGGTTTTTACTCGGTTTACGCAAAGGTCAACGGTGTGCCTTACAAAGAAATACCGCTTTGTGATGATTTTACCGTCAACATTTCCGACTACACCGATAAAAACGAAACCATTTTCATTGCAAATCCCAATGCTCCAACGGGCATTGCACTACCCCTTTGCGATATTGAAAAGATAGTTGCAAGCAACAAAAATTCAGTTGTTGTTATTGACGAGGCGTATGTCGATTTTGGCGCAGAAAGCGCTGTGCCGCTTATCAAAAAGTATGACAATGTCCTCGTTGTGCAAACATTTTCAAAATCCCGCTCGATGGCGGGCGCGCGCCTTGGCTTTGCAATTGGCAACAAAGAGTTGATTGCCGACCTTAACACGATAAAGTATTCAACCAACCCCTACAACATCAACCGCATGACAATGGCGGCGGGTATCGGCACACTTTGTGACGAGGAGTACACAAAAAACAACTGTGCCTCCATCATCGAAAACCGCGAATATGCCATGGAGCGCATGAAGGAAATGGGCTTTGAGATGACACCGTCGCTTGCAAACTTTATTTTTGCAAAACACAATAAAATCGGCGGCGAAGCGTTGTATAAGGCTCTGCGCGAAAAAGGAATTTTAGTTCGCCACTTTGAAAAAGAGCGACTTTATGACTATAACCGAATCACCGTTGGCTCGCGCGAACAGATGACCATTTTGTGCGACAAATTAGAAGAGATTATAACTAATGCGTAGCGATGGCTACATGTAATAATTCTTTACCCAAAAAGGTTTGGAGAGTTTGAGAACCTTTCCATTAAAAGGTTCTCATGTTTCTCTTTAAGGAGAAAATTATGAGAGAAGCTAAAATCGGCAGAGTTACAGCCGAAACAAATATTTCACTTTCACTTTGCCTTGATGGCAAGGGCGAAAGTCACATTGACAGCGGTTGCGGTTTTCTTGACCACATGCTGACACTTTTTGCAAAGCACGGAAATTTCGATTTGGATGTTGTTTGCAAGGGCGATGTCGAGGTTGACTATCACCACACCGCAGAAGACATCGGCATTGTGCTCGGTCAGGCATTTACAAAGGCGCTCGGCGACAAAAAAGGCATTGTCCGCTACGGCAGTATGATGCTCCCGATGGATGAAACGCTTATCCTTTCAGCCGTTGACCTTTCGGGTCGAAGCGGGCTTTACTATGACTGTGAAATCCCTGCGTACAAGGTGGGTAATTTTGATACCGAACTTTGCGAGGAGTTTTATTGGGCGTTTGTGCGTAGTGCGGCATGCACCCTCCACATCCGCAAAATCGCAGGCACAAACTCCCATCACATAATCGAAGGCGTGTTCAAAAGCGTGGCGCGTAGTCTTCGCGCGGCTGTCGCAATTGATAAAGACAACGCCGATGCCCTCCCCTCAACTAAAGGAGTTCTTTAATGATAGCGATAATCGACTACGGAGTGGGAAATCTTTTCTCGCTCAAATCCTCTTTTGACAAAATCGGAGTAAAGACTATTATAACCGCCGACGAAGATGTAATTAAGTCGGCGGATAAAATTTTGCTACCGGGCGTTGGCGCATTTGGCGATGCTGCAAAAAAACTTCGCGAAAGCGGCCTTGACAAAGTAATCGTAAACGAGGCAAAAAACGGCAAACCCTTGCTTGGCATTTGCCTTGGCATGCAACTTTTGTTTGAAAAAGGTTTTGAATACGGTGAGCATGAGGGACTTGGACTTATCCAAGGTGAAATCTGCCCGATTGCAGATGTAATTCCAAATGACCTTAAAATCCCCCACATTGGCTGGAATGCACTTGAATTTAACGGCGAAAAAAGTCCGATTTTCAAATATATAAAGGACGGCGACTGTGTATATTTTGTACACTCATTCTATGCCAAAACAACCGATGAAAATATCATAGCTACAGCGGAGTACGGCGCGCATCTCACCGCCGCCGCCGCATGTAAAAATGTGTTTGGCTGTCAGTTCCACCCCGAAAAAAGCGGAGCGGTGGGACTTAATATCTTAAAAGCATTCAGCGAGGTTTAACAGATGTTTATTTTTCCCGCAATTGACCTTTTTGACGGCAAGGCTGTCCGCCTTTCCAAGGGCGACTATGCGCAAATGACCGTTTACAGCGACAATCCACTTGATGTTGCGCGCGACTTTGAAAAAAGCGGCGCGGCGCATCTCCACATCGTTGACCTTGAGGGCGCAAAAGAGGGCACAACACCCAATATTGACACCGTTTGCGCCTTGAAACAAAACACTTCCCTCTTTTGTGAAATCGGCGGCGGCATTCGCACAATCGAAACCGTTGACCGCTATATCAACGCAGGTCTTGACCGCGTTATCCTTGGCACAGCGGCTGTCACAAACCCCGCATTCGCCAAAGAAGCGGCAAAAAAATACGGCGAAAAAATCGCCGTTGGCGTTGATATTAAGGACGGATATGTAGCCGTTAAAGGCTGGACCGAAAAGTCAAACGAAACCGCGTTTGATTTTTGCAAAAAGATGCAGGACATCGGCATTACAACGCTGATTTGCACGGATATTTCAAAGGACGGCGCAATGCAGGGCACAAATGTTGATCTTTACAAGGCGCTTTCAAAGGAACTCAACATGCAAATTATCGCCTCGGGCGGAGTTTCTTCGCTTGACGATGTAAAGGCACTCCGCGCACTTGACATCTACGGCGCAATCATTGGAAAGGCGTATTACACCGGCGCGGTTTCAATTGAAGAGGCGGTGAAACTTGCAAAATGATTACAAAAAGAATTATACCCTGCCTTGATGTAAAAAACGGTCGCGTAGTAAAGGGCGTAAACTTTGAAGGGTTAAGCGATGTTTCCTCCCCGATAGAGCTTGCAAAATACTACAGCGATTGCGGTGCGGACGAACTTGTTTTTTATGACATTACCGCCTCTGCTGAGGGGCGCGAACTTTTTACCGACATTTTAACCGAAACCGCCAAAAATGTGTTTATTCCCCTTACCGTTGGCGGCGGAATTAACACTCTTGATGACTTTGACCGCGTGCTCAAATGCGGTGCTGACAAAGTCAGCGTTAACTCGGGCGCAATTCGCAATCCCTCACTCATATATGAGGCGGCAAAGCGTTACGGCGACCAATGCGTTGTAATCTCTGCCGATGTTAAACGCGTTGACGGGACATTCAAAGTCTTTGCCAAAGGCGGCAGAGAGAACACAAATCTCGATGCTATCGAATGGATAAAGCGCTGTGTTGACATGGGTGCAGGCGAAGTTGTGCTTAACTCCATTGACACAGACGGCGTTAAAGGCGGCTTTGACCTTGAAATGCTTGAAGCTGTCTGCAATATTGTAAATGTTCCCGTTATCGCCTCGGGCGGCGCGGGATGCATAAACGACTTTATCACACTTTTTGACACATTACCAAAGGTTGACGCGGGCCTTGCCGCATCCATTTTCCACTTTGGTCAGGTTAAAATCAGCGACCTTAAAACCGCCATGTCAAGTCACGGCATACCCACCAGAAAGGACTAAACAAAAATGCTAAACATAGACGAACTGAAATTTGACGAAAAAGGCCTTATCCCCGCCATTGTAAAAGATGCCGTTTCGGGTAAGGTGCTGACCCTTGCATACATGAATCGCGAGAGCCTTGAAATCTCGATGGAAAAAGGACTCACTTGCTTTTTTAGCCGCTCAAGACAAGAACTGTGGCTCAAGGGCGAAACAAGCGGCAACTACCAGCACATCGTTTCAATCACAGCCGATTGCGACAACGATGCTTTGCTTGTAAGCGTCGAACCCGAAGGACCCGCATGCCACACAGGCTCTTTTTCATGCTTTGAAAAGCCCGTTTGGGAAAGCGAAGAGCGCCACGACTTTTCACTCGATGCCCTTATGAAACTTATCGAGGGCAGAAAACTCGACAAAAAAGAGGGTTCATACACAACATACCTTTTTGAAAAGGGTCTTGACAAAATTTTGAAGAAAATCGGTGAAGAATCAACCGAGGTTATCATTGCGGCAAAAGCCGAGGACAAGGCAGAAACCATATATGAAATTTCTGACCTTGCATACCATGTAATGGTGCTCATGGTCGAGGCGGGCATTTCCCTTGCCGATATACACACTGAACTTGCAGGCCGACATGTGATTGACCACAAGGTTAAGCAGGAGAAAATGACCAAATGACACTATTTGACTTGCACACCCACACAAGTTTTTGCGATGGGAAGAACACGCCCCGCGAAATGGTGGAAGAGGCTGTCGCAAAAGGACTTGAGTGCATTGGTTTTTCGGGGCACTCGTACACATTTTTTGACGAGCGATATTGCATGTCCATTCCAAATGTGATTAGCTACCTTACCGAAATCAACAAACTAAAAGAGGAATTCAAGGGCAAAATCGAAATCCGCGTTGGCGTTGAGCAAGACTATTACTCAAACTTTTCGCGCATGGGTTTTGACTATGTTATCGGCTCGGTTCACTATATAAAGGTGGGCGAGGAATACTTTCCGATTGACGAGGATGAAAACGCGCTCCGTGAAATTGCGGATAAACATTTTGGCGGCGACATATACGCTCTTTGCGAAGAATATTTTCGCTGTGTGGGCAATGTTGCCGGCAAAACGGGGGCTGATATTATCGGTCACTTTGACCTCATCTCCAAATTTAACGAGGGCGGACGCCTTTTTGACGAAGAGCACCCAAGATATGTGGCGGCGTACAAAGCGGCGATTGACGAGTTGATACCGCTTTCCATACCGTTTGAGGTAAATACCGGTGCAATAGCCCGCGGGTATCGCACACAGCCCTACCCCTCGCTAAAGCAGATTGAGTACATTGCCGAAAAAGGCGGCACAGTTGTGCTTAGCGGTGATACTCACGCTAAAGAAAATCTGTGCTATGATTTTGAAAAATGGTATGCCGAGTGTGAAAAAATCGGCGTAAACATAAAAGCGCATTGGTGAACCAATGCGCTTTTTGTTATTGGAACCAAAAGATGACGATGTTATATTAGCCTTCTCCTACGTGAGAAGGCTCAAATGCAATTATAGTCTTCGTAGGGGTCGGCGCCCTCGACGGCCCGAAAAATGCAAAAAGAACGCCGCAAAGCAGCGTTCTTTCGCCAAACTTTTACTTACAGCAAAGCAAGTTTTACCATTTCATCTTTGATTTTCACTTTCAGAGTGTCGGAGATTTCTCCCATTGGGAGCCGCATTTCGCCCGTGCAAAGGTCAAGCAAGCTCATCGCATATTTGAGCGGTGCGGGATTTGTTTCGGCAAACAAAAGCTCAATAAAATGCGCGTAAGTGTGCGCCACTCCTTGGGCGTGCTTAAAATCCCCATCAAGTGCCGCATGTGTCATTGCCGAAACCGCGGCGGGAACCAAGTTTGACAGCACCGATATAACCCCCACGCCGCCAAGCGATACCACGGGAAGTATCATATCATCGTTACCGCTGTAAAGTGAGAGCGATGTTTCTCCCACAAGGCGCGTCATCTTCGTAATATTTGCCGCCGCCTCTTTAATTCCCACTATATTTTCGATTTTTGAAAGCTCTTTGCACTGTGAAAAACTCAAATCCATGCCCGTACGCGACGGCACATTGTAAAGTATCACGCTTTTGCCGTTTGCGGCATCGGCAACACGCTTAAAATGCTCTATTATCCCGCGCTCGGTGCCCTTGTTACAGTACGGCGTAATCACAAGCATTGCATCTGCGCCAATGCTTGCCGCCTCACGGCAAAAAGACATGGCCGTCCCGGTGTCGGACGAACCGCATCCAACCACCACGGGCACGCGCCCCTTTGCAACATCAATGCATGTTTCTGCCAAGATGCGGCGCTCACTTTTTGCAAGAGTGGCCGCCTCACCCGTTGTGCCCGCAACCACAAGTGCATCAACACCCATATTTATTTGCCAATCGCAAATGCGGCGAAAAGCATCATAGTCAATTTCCCCGTCTTTAAACGGTGTAGCAAGCGCGCTTGCCACGCCCGCAAACGGGCTTTTTTTCATTTTATATGTATCCATAGCACTCACCACTTGAAAATTTATTTTTTTCGTACTATAATAGTACTAATCAAATCATTTCGTACTTTTTTCTGTGAGGATGATTATATATGAAACATTTTCTGAAATTATTAGATGTAACAACAGAAGAGATCTATGAACTGCTGGATCTTGCCGCAACTATGAAACAGTATGTAAAAGAAGGCAAGGAGCATCATTTCCTGAAAGGCAAAACTCTGGGCATGATTTTCGAAAAATCTTCCACAAGAACCAGAA
>JAZQWE010000054.1:0-6535 GCA_045632225.1 Eubacteriales bacterium
CGGGGACGCCTGTCCCTACAGTATTTTATTAACATTGCACGCCCATAAACCTTTTATCTTGCTTTATACTGTGTGAGATATGGATATTTTTCGGGGTTTTCGACAAATTTGCCAAGGCCGATGGCACAGCTTTGCATGGGTTTTTCGGCAAGCTGAACGCGAATGCCCGTAATCTGTGTGAGAAGGCTTGCAAGGCCGCGCAAGTTTGCGCTACCGCCCGTGAGCAAAATGCCGCGGTCATAAATATCCGCGCAAAGTTCGGGCGGAGTTTTTTCAAGCACCTGACGGATACAGTCAAGTATCTGCTCAATCTGGTCGCTCATTGCCTCGCGCACCTCGCCCGATGTTACCTGAAGCATTGCGGGAAGTCCGCTTGCAAGGTTTTTGCCGCGCACCTCCATTGAGCCGATGTCGGCAAGCGGGTGCACGCTACCAATGCGAAGTTTGAGTATCTCTGCGGTCTTTGGGCTGATGGAAACATTGTAGCGGCGCTTGATATAGAGCATAATCGCCTCGTCAAGGCGGTTGCCCGCAACGCGGATGGAGTTTGAAACAACAATCGCGCCAAGGCTGACGGTTGCAACCTCGGTTGTACCGCCGCCGATGTCAATGATAAAACTTCCGCGCGGTGCGCCAATCTTTACGCCTGCGCCGAGTGCTGCCGCAACGGGCTTTTCTATCAGCGTTACGCTACGCGCGCCCGCGTTGATTGCCGCATCCTCAAATGCGCGGCGGTCAACGCCCGTTATCCCGTGGGGAACGCACATTGCAACCTTGGGGCGGTTTAAAATCATTGCGCCCGCCGCTTTTTGCATAAATCTGCGGAGCATTGAAACAGTTACATCAAAATCGGCAATGACACCGTCTTTAATTGGGCGAAAGGCAATCTGCTCGCCCGAGGTTTTGCCAACCATTAAATTTGCCGCGTCGCCAACCTCAAGCACCGCCATTGTACGGCTGTTAACCGCCGCAACCGACGGCTCTTGCACAACAATACCGCGCGAAGCGCCGTAAATAAGTGTGTTGGAGGTGCCAAGGTCAATACCAAGATTTTTTGAAACATTAACCTTTGGTAAATCAAAAGGAAGATTAAATTTCATTTTTCTCTCCGTAATCAAGATATTAAATCAAAATAGGAAATGCCGAGTGCCGAAAAAAGTCGGCGCACGGTTTTGGGCGAAAGACCCATCACCGAGAAAAAGTCACCCTCGATATATCGCACAAAGCTTGCGCCAATGCCCTGAATGGCATACGCGCCCGCCTTGTCAAGCGGCTCGCCCGTTTTCACATAGGCGCGCGCCTCATCATCGGAAATCTTGCCGAAATATACGCTTGAAAGTTCGCTTGAGGAAATTGAACGCTCGCCAAGGAGCACACATGTACCCGTGCAAACGGTGTGGGATGTGTCGGAAAGCATTTTCAGCATGCGGAGCGCATCCTCTCCGTCACGCGGCTTGCCAAGCACCTCTTTTCCAACATACACAAGCGTGTCAGCGGCAATAATCACGGTTTCGTCATCGAAAACGCCCTCTCCTTTGAGCTTTTCGCGAAGCGCATGCGCCTTTCTTGCCGCAAGTATCTCGCCCGCACTCTCCATATCGACATCCGCGCCGATATTTTCATCGGCATCCGCTACCGAAACGGTAAAGTCAAGTTTCATCATCTCAAGTATTTCTTTGCGCCTTGGGGAGGCTGAAGCGAGGTAAATCTTAATCATTTTTCTTTAATTCTCCGTATATCAAATGTGGGGGCGCCGCGCATTTTGGCAAGGCTTATAATCTCCATTGTCGCCTGCGCGTTTTCATCGCTGAAAATAAAGTGCTCGCCGCCGCGCGGTGGGCGGTCAAGCGCGTATGTGGGCACGCTGTTGAAAATTATACTGCGATGTTCCTCCTCGCGAAGGATGGGGAAACGCTTGTTTGCTCTGTCGCAAAGTTCAACGCGGTCATTTTCGCATGCCTTGCAATTGCCGACTTCCTTTGCGGCACATTTTTCAAGCAACATTACGGGCAAGCGGCCGTAAACAATGTTTTTGACATTGCCGCCGATGTCGCGCGATTGCGCCTGAGTAAGTTCCGGGGAAAGCACAAGGCTTGAAAAGCCCTTGTCAAAAGCAAACGAAGCCGAATGTGCATTGGTTATATTAAGTCTGAAATCGCCGTAAAGTTTTAACCCCTTTGCAAGCGGGATGTGGCCGTAGTTTGCAACAAGTGCCGCCGTGGCCCCCTTCTCTTTCGCCGCCGCAATATCGCGCATAACGCGCTCTTTTTCACTTTCCAAAATAACTGCGGGGAGTGCCACGCCGCACACACGCGGGTCATCGCATTTCCAAAACTCTGCAAGGGGCAAAAATACCGTGTCAAAAAACTCAAAAAACTCACCGTCGCGCGGCAAATTTTTTGCGCGCATTACAAGCGCTGTGCGCTCGTGAATGTTTTCCTTTTCGCCCTTTTCGGGTTTATAAAAATATGCGGTGGCGCCGTCTGCCTCCCTTTTGTCAAGGGTTGCATACTTTTCAACTGCCTCGCGGCGAAGTGCGTTAATCTCGCTGACGCGCAAAATAAGCCCCTCGTCAATATCCACGGTGCAATGCTCACAAACATACGCCGTGCCGCCGAGTTTTAAAAGGTTCTTTTCAAGCGCCGCTTTGTCAAGCGGGGCATTTTTTGCCTCCTCGGGAACATTTCCGCTTACACAAACGCGCCCCTTTGCGCCGCTTATGCTTATCTCAAAAGGCTTGCCGCGCTTTAGCACAGCCGAAATCTCAATTGGCATCTTGCGCTCGATTTTCTCAAATTCCACAAGGGTGCGGCTCTTTTGGCGCGCATCCTCGGAGCGTGTGCCAAGCATTGACGAATTGATTTTTCTGTCGAAATATCCCGTGGTAAATCCGTCACGGCTGAAAATTTCCTCAAGAGTGCGACACTCGTCAGCCGTTGCATTTCTCTTTTCATCAAGCAAGCGGCGGTAAATTTTCACAACGCCGTGCACATATTCGGGCGATTTCATGCGCCCCTCAATCTTTAGCGATGCCGCGCCCGTTGAAAGAAGCTCGGGTATGCGACAAGCCATTGACAAATCCTTTAAACTGAGCGGATATTTGCCGTTTTTATCGGGGAGGCGGCAGGGTTGGGCACACATGCCGCGGTTGCCGCTTCGGTTGCCTATCATCGAGCTCATCAGGCACTGACCGCTGTGGCATACACACAGTGCGCCGTGGATGAATGTTTCAATTTCAATGGGCGAGTTTTTGCAAAGCGCGCTCAAATCCTCTCTTGAAAGCTCGCGCGCCGCCACCATGCGCTCAAAGCCGCAGTTTGCAAGCATTTTTGCCATCTCTACCTCGTGAGCAGAGGCTTGGGTGCTGGCATGAAGGCGCATTGTGGGAATGCATTTGTGTATGAGTGATGCGGCACCCATATCCGCAATGATAAGCGCATCAATGCCCGCGTTCTCCAAAAACGCGGTGTACTCAAGCACATCGCGCATTTCGCGGTCTAAAATAAGAGTGTTGAGCGTGATGTAACTCTTTACACCGTAGGATCGGCAAAGATGTGCCGCCGCCGCAATCTCGTCACGGCTGAAATTTTTTGCAAAGGCGCGCGCGCCAAATGCCTCGCCGCCAAAATACACCGCGTCAGCGCCTGCGTCTATCGCCGCCTCAAGCGCTTTGAATGAGCCCGCGGGAGCAAGAAGTTCGGGGAGCATCATCTGTTTTTGAGCTTTGCCTCAAGCTCATCAATCTTTTTTGAAAGGCGCTCGTTCTCCTCGCGGAGTCTAACCACATTGTTTGAATAAAGCGTAAGCTGTGCCTCCGCTTTATCAGCGCGGATGTTTGCCTTTTCTCTGTCAGAAAGAAACTCAAGCGCCGAAAAAAGCGCCGCCTCGGTCTTTGACGCCTGACGCGACTTCCACATTATCGCCTTTACATGCTCATTAAGCGTTGCGGCAAGTGCCTTTACGCTCTCTTCGCTCTCGTCGCTGACAATGCTGACGGGTATATCCACAAGGTTAATCGTAAACTTCTGTTTCATGCCAAAATCCTTTATAATACTTGCTTTTATTTAAGAAATACTTTATAATACTTTATTATACTATATATTTGTTACATTTTAAATACTTTTTGCGAATTTTTCAGTTGGGAGATAAAAGAAATGGCTATCGGCAACGGCTACAAAAGAATAGTAGTTAAAATCGGTACTTCCACCCTTACACATGAAACGGGCAAGCTTAATCTTCGCCGCATCGAAACACTTGCAAGAGTGCTTTCGGACATCAAAAATGCGGGTTGCGAGGTTATTCTTGTGTCAAGCGGCGCGGTCAGCGCGGGCGTTGCAAAAATCGGATTCCACCGCCCCACCTGCACCAAGGAAAAGCAGGCGCTTGCCGCTGTGGGTCAGAACGAAATCATGACAATTTACGGCAAGTTTTTCTCCATGTACGGTCACCCCATTGCGCAACTTCTTTTGACAAAGGATGTTATCGACTCGCCCTCGCGCCGCTCCGCCGCCGAGGACACCCTTGAAACCTTGATTTCTATGGGTTGTGTGCCGATTATCAATGAAAATGACTCAGTTTCGTGCTACGAAATCGACTTTGGCGGCAACGACCGCCTCTCCGCATGTGTTGGCCTTTTGGTTAAAGCCGACCTTGTTATTAACCTGACCGACATCGACGGTTACTATGACAGCGACCCGAGAAAAAATCCCGATGCAAAACTCATTGCCGAAGTTTCAAATGTTACCGATGAAATGATTGAAAACGCAGGCGGCGCGGGTACTGAGCGCGGTACGGGCGGTATGCAGGCAAAGCTTATCGCGGCGCAAATGCTGGAAAGCGCGCACATCCCTATGATGATTGTGTGCGGTACCGACCCCGAAATTTTGTACGGCGTGCTTGACGGCACCGCACACGGTACATATTTTAAAGGCGGAAAATAAATTATAGCAATTGTGAACCGTGGCTCATACGGACAGTCGGGGACGCCTGTCCCTACAAGGTTCCATTAAAATATTTTGCTAAACATTTATTTAATTTGAGGTATCTATGGAAATTAGAGAATATATACTCGACCTTGAAAAAAAAGCGGCCGCGGCCGTTACGGAGATGGGCACAGCATCGTTTGAAAAGCGAAACGAGGTGCTCGCCCGCCTTGCGGCAAAGCTCCGCGACAATACCGAAAAAATCATGGCGGCAAACAAAACCGACCTTGAAAACGCCGAAAAAAACGGCGTGCAAAGCCAAATGCTTGACCGCCTTGCCTTAAACAATGCTCGAATTGAAGCGATGGCCGCTTCGCTTGAAGCACTTATAAAACTCAAAGACCCAACCGCAGGCGAAAAAGCTTGGGCAAGAGAGAGCGGCATCCAAATCCACGAGCGCCGCGTGCCGCTTGGCGTTGTGGCGATAATCTTTGAGGCAAGACCCAATGTCACCCTTGATGCGGCGGCACTCTGCATTAAAACGGGCAATGTTGCCCTGCTTCGCGGCGGCAAAGAAGCGCTGTCTACAAGCATGGCAATCCGCGACCTCATCTCCGATGCCCTTGCCGAATGCGGACTCCCCCGCGATGGCGTTTTGCTTGTCGAGCGCACCGAGCGCGAGGGCGCTACCGTGCTGATGACCGAGCGCGGATATGTGGATGTGCTCATCCCTCGCGGCGGCAAAGGACTTATCCAAAATGTTGTGGAAAACGCCAAGGTACCCGTTATCGAAACCGGCGCGGGCAATTGCCACATCTATGTGGAAAAATCCGCCGACTTTGACATGGCGCGCAAAATTATTATCAATGCAAAAGTTCAGCGCCCCTCGGTTTGCAATGCTTGCGAAAGTTTGCTGTGCGACCGCGCGATAGCAGAAAAGTTCTTGCCCCTTTTTGAAGAGGATATGAAAGAGCACGGCGTTGAAATCCGCGCAGATGACAATTGCTTTTTCTGCTTTAAAGAGGCAAATCATGCCACAAAAGATGACCATTTCACCGAGTATAATGACCTTGTAATCTCGGTTAAAGTTGTGGAAAATGTTGACGAGGCAATCGCCCACATCAATACCCACGGTACACGCCACTCCGAGGCGGTTGTTACAAAAAATCCGACCGTTGCAGAAAAATTTGCGGCGCGCGTTGATGCCGCGGCGGTGTATGTGAACACCTCAACCCGCTTTACCGATGGCGGCGAGTTTGGCTACGGCGCAGAAATCGGCATTTCAACACAAAAACTCCATGCACGCGGCCCTATGGGACTTCGCGCACTCACCACCGTTAAATATGTAATCGAAAGCGAAGGCGCTACGAGAAAATAAAGGAGAATAAACGGGAAAACCAGCCTTCCCCAGAAGGGGAAGGGGGACCACCTTTGGTGGTGGATGAGGTGTTTTAAATGTATCCATATAATAAAAAACTTGCCACCAATGCGCAAAACCTGCGTAAAAACATGACCCCCGAGGAAAAACATTTGTGGTACGATTTTCTAAAAAAGTTACCTGTAACGGTAAAGCGGCAAAAAAATATTGAAAATTATATCATAGATTTCTATAT
>JAZQWE010000055.1:0-9795 GCA_045632225.1 Eubacteriales bacterium
GGCACCGCTACGGGCAGACTTTCATCGGCAGAGCCAAATTTACAAAACATCCCGATACGAACCGAAATGGGCCACGAACTGCGCCGTTTCTTTGTCCCCACCGACAAAGACCATGTCCTTATCGACGCAGACTACTCTCAAATCGAACTTCGCTTGCTTGCGCACATCGCAGGTGACGAAACCATGATAAATGCGTTCCTTAGCGGCGAGGATATTCACACTTCCACCGCTTCAGCCGTATTTGGAGTGCCACAAAGCGCTGTCACAAGTGAACTTCGCAAGAGAGCCAAGGCTGTAAACTTTGGTATCGTTTACGGAATTGGCGCTTTCAGCCTTGCAATGGACCTTGGAATTACAAAAAAGCAGGCTGATGAATACATCAAGAGTTATCTTGAGCGTTTCGCCGCCGTTGACCAATACCTTAAAACCACAATTGAATCGGCATACGAAAAGGGATATGTCGAAACAATTTTTGCAAGACGCCGCTACATCCCCGAACTTTCCGCATCAAACAAAAACATGAAAAACTTCGGTGAACGAGTGGCAATGAACAGCCCAATCCAAGGTAGCGCCGCAGATATCATCAAAATTGCAATGATAAACACACGCAAGGCGCTGAAAGACGCCAATATAGATGCAAAACTTATTTTGCAAGTGCATGACGAACTTTTGGTTGAGGCCTCGCGCCAGTGCGCGGACAAAGCCGCTGAAATTTTGCGTCACGAGATGGAAAACGCAGTTAAGTTATCCGTTCCGCTTTCGGTAGAACTCACAATCGGCGACACATGGTACGATAACAAATAAAAAGCAGGGGAGTTTAAACTCCCCTGCACTTTTTTTAACATCATTAAACATCGGGCCGTAATGCTGTAAATGCTATATTATTCTTACTCGTCTTTGGAGAAGATGAGCATATTGAAGGTAACAGTTTCGGTAGCGTTTGCCAAGCCGAACATGGAAAGAATTGCAGCAAGGCAACCCTTGTTCTTCTGAACGGGAATTTCCTGAATAAGGTCAAGTGTCCAGCCACCAACAGCTTCTCTGTCAATGATTGCCGTTTCGCACGGACTCTATAAATGCAACTTCATCGGCAATTTGACGCTGATAAATTTCAGCCACATCTTTTGGCGCGTATTCTATAGCGCGGAGCGCATACTTGCTAAGAGTTTCTTGCATGATATACGCCTTGGTCATAGGACCGCTGTTGCCATATTTGTCTTTATACTGATAATAAGCATCAAAATAAGAATTACAAACATAAAGTCCCCACCAAGCCTCATGGCAATTGGGTTTTATGGTAATAATCTCTTTATAATGCGTTACCGCTTTTTCAAAATTTCCGTCATTTACGCAAAAAGAAGCCGTTGTGAGCAAACTTTTCACGGTAGGAAGACCGTCAATGGTAATTACATCAATTACCTTATACGGGGTTTTGCAATATTCACATTCGCCAAAGCCGTTAAGGTCAATATCATCAACCTTAATGCGTCCGCCGCAATTTGCGCATATTGCCGGCTGCATTGCCATAAATAACCGCCTCCTTTACGGATTATCAATACCACCGTTTGGATAGCGGCATCTCAACAACCTATTAAGCCCTTTAAATACACCTTTTAAAAAGCCGTACTTTTTTATGGATAAAATCATATATTCCGAGCATGTCGGGGTGTATGAACATGCCGCCCTGATGTGCGCGGGGGCATTTTTTGATAAATTAAAACCAGCCATATCGCTGTCTTTTTTACATTTAGAAAAGCGGCAAAAAGCAAAAACAACAATCCGTACCAAATCGGCTTTTCAAAAAGAGCAAGCGCTGTGCAAGCAAGAGCGGTAACTAAAAGCACCGCCAAAATCTTTAAAACGCCCTTTAGCGGATTGATATTTGGTCGCTTTATCGCGGCCTCCTGTTTTTCCATACTCTCCATGAAAATTTCTATTGCTTTTTGTAAACTTTCTGCCCTCGAGCCGCTGATTGTTTGGTTATACATCTCGGATTTTTCTTTTTCGTTTTGCATTTCTTCACCCATTCAACATCGCCGCTCGATATATTATACAAATTATACCACGATTATGCAGAAAAATCAACATTTTTCATCAAATTTGCTAATATTTATACAAAAAAGGTTGAGATGAACTCAACCTTTTTTTATATTTGATATTTATTCGGGTATATCTATCGCAAGCGCATGGTTTGTATATCGGTTATCGTCCGTAACCTCTCGGATAATTTTAACAAAATCGGGCAAATCAACCGCTGTATCCTCGCTTGGCATTTCA
Source organism: Eubacteriales bacterium (assembly GCA_045632225.1). Taxonomy (GTDB): domain Bacteria; phylum Bacillota; class Clostridia; order Oscillospirales; family CAG-272; genus UMGS902. The sequence continues at coordinate 2,278 of JAZQWE010000055.1, forward strand.
ACTTCCATAAACGCTTTGTCGCTCCAAAACGGAAAGACATCAATTTCAAAAGTAAAGCCGCCGCAAGGCACACAGTACCGTACTTTTTCAATCGTGCGACACCCAGGATCAGCACGCTTTAAAAGTTCGTTGTACTCTTCTTCATCCACTTCGTCCTCAAGTTCAATCCGCTTCATTGCAGAAAGTTTTATTTTAGTGTTGTGAGTGTACACGGTTACGCCACCGCGAGTTCTTGCACGAACGCGCTCACTTGTTCCCTTTTCACCCACAAGATATGTTTGAGAAATATCAGAAAAGTTTCCGTTTGAAAGCCTTTCAAGTTCCTTTAAATCAGGATACTCAATCAGGAATTTCCGTTCTATTTCGAGTGGCAATTTCGATTGCATCAAGGTCTTCCTCCTCGTAATATCTCTGCATGCGTTTGAGCAACATTTTAGCATCGGAATTTCCCATATCCTCGGCAATCTTTACAGTTTCAATGGCTTTTTCAATATTTGCCTCGGTACCCGTGCCGTTAAAGATGCATATACCAAGGTGCAAATATCCCGCACTGCTGCCCGCTTCCGCCGCCGCTTTGTACATTTCATAGCAAGCCACGGGATTTTCGGGAATGCCCTTGCCGCCGCGATACGCCGCGCCAAGCGCCACCATCGCATCAACATTGCCAAGACTTGCGGCTTTTTTCCAAAGTTCCTCGGTTTTAAGCGAGTTATTGCGCACACCCTCACCGTTCATATAGCAAACGCCAAGTTCGTACATTGCATCGCGATGCCCCTGCTCTGCCGATTTTTCAAGGAGTTCCACAACCGCGGTGTAATCAGGGAATCCGAGTGCGCCGCCGAGAATGTACATAGCATAGGTGTACTGTGCCATTGCATCGCCGTCTTCTGCTTTTCGCTTTGCCTCGCTGAGCGCATCAATCGCTTCATCGCTCGGCATTTCAAAAAGGCAATCGCCCACCGCAAATGCACCGTAGTCAACGCCGCTTGGTTTAAGTCCCTTTTCTTCAAGAAAAGCATAATCGTTGATACGGTTAAGCATTTCAATAATGGTACGCTTTGTTTCACGGTCACGCTCACCAAGCATCATAGCCGTGAGCATTTCAATATCTTTACTTGTATCGCCGGAAAGTTTTTCGGCAATTTCGTAGCAATTCATTTGTTTTCTCCAAAAAAGATTTTTTCAATACCTTCCGAGACGCCGCCTTCATCAAGCGTAGTGCGAAGTGTCGCATACGCATCAAGGGAAGCGGGAGCCGACTTCATAATCACGCTCTTTCCCGCAAACTTCAACATTTCTATATCGTTTACGCTGTCGCCGAAGGCCACTGTATTTTCCTTTTTCACCCCAAGTTTGTCGCAAAGAAGCTTCATTCCGAAAGCCTTGTCATAACCCGCGACAATCTGCTCGCTGTAACCGCCGAAATTTATGCAGCGAACATTCGGAAAACGAACCGCTATTCGCCTTGGAATATCACAGTCGCATGTGAGTTTTGTAACACGCATAAATGACGGCTCAACAATACACTCTTCAAGTGCCTCGGTAATGTCAACGCAAGGGTGAAAGCAACCACCATTGACGCCGTATGACTCTTTTTCGCCCTCAATCAAAAGACTGATGCCGTTTTCTTTGGCATATCGGCAAAAGCCACGGACGCTTTCATCATCCATGCACACTCGGTGAAGCACCTTACCATGGTATTCAACATACACACTGCCGCACACAAATCCGTCAAACTTTACAGCATCGGTAAAACTTTTCGGGATAATCGAGCGACTTCGGCCGGTGTTTAAAAATATCTCATGCCCTGCGGCTTTGAGCTTTTTAAGTGCCGCAACATTTTCGGGGGAAATATCGCTATTGTTAAACGAAAGAGTTCCGTCAACATCAAAAAATACTAAATGTTTTTCCATAATCATTTCAAAAAGTCAGGCAAAAAATCTTCAGACACGGTGCTTTTAACATATCCGATAAGTTTTTCAAGCGTAGTCGAATTACCGTAATATCTTATGCCGTGTGCTTTTGCCTGCTCATTTGTATAGTCCTCAAGGAAATAGATGTGATTGTTGTAAAAGCTCGTTGTAAAATCAAAAACAGTTGGGGTAAAGAGGACATTTTTAACCTCCGCCTTACCGTCATCACCAAGTTTTTCAATATCAAAGGAAACCATGCCACCAAGGATTTTATAATCCTTTTCCATCTCCGACATAAAGTTACCAAGGGAGAAAATACAAAGTGTTTTGTTATCATTGGTTTCTACCCACTCAACGGGTTGGATGGTATGCGGATGGTGACCAATGATGACATCACCGCCGTTTTCACAAATCACGCTTGCAAGGGTGCGCTGTGAGGTGCTCGGCGTAAATGTATATTCATTGCCCCAATGCATTGAAACAACGGTAATATCTGCCATATCCTCTGCCGCTTTAACCATTTCACCAACCACAATTTCGTCAGCATACGGAATATACATTTCGCTATCCGCGCGAAGTTTAAGACCGTTTGTGTGCTCGGTAAAAGCAAGGAGCGCAATTTTAATTCCGTTTTTCTCAATCACGGTGATGTCCCCAAACTGCTCTTTGCTACGGTATGCACCAACAAGAGTTACATCCTTGGTTTCCCAATAATCAAGCGTTGCTTTAAGGCCGCTTTCGCCCTTGTCAAGCATGTGATTGTTCGCCATGCCGATAATGTCAAAGCCTGCATCAACCACTGCATCGCCAAGTTCTCTCGGACTGTTAAAGCGGGGATAGTACGAAAGGTCATATCCCTCTCCGCACATCAAAGTTTCCTGATTGATAAATGCAATGTCGTGTGCCTCAACAAAGGGCTTTATTGTAGTGTATGACGGCTTAAAATCATATTTCTCGCCCGTACCTTTTGCGTTTTTAGCCGCATCGCGAATGTTTCCGTAATACGCCATATTATCGCCCGCCGCAACGAAAGAAAGCGAATAAAGCGTTGGCGGGTCAATGGGTTTTATCGGTTCTGTAGCAGAATTTAGCGCCTCGGTAACGGTTTCTACAGATTCTGCAACGGTTGTATCGACAACCGTTTCTTCTACCGTGCCGCAAGAAAAAAGCATAAGCGCAAGAACACAAGCGGCAACTATTTTAATCTTTTTAATCATTAGTGAAAGTCCTCGTCACCAACAAGTACGGCCGTGCGAAGGATGGAATACTCCTCTTTGGTAACATCGCCCGAAAGCACGCCACACTTTTCTTTAAGCACCTTTACAAGGTATTCGGGATTTAAAAATCCCGCGCTGTCCGCCGAGAGGCGACAATCTATAACGATATTTTCCCCATCAAAGGAAACTGCCGCACTCTTTATCTGCGAAGAAATATCCACATCTTTTTCGCCGCTCTTGGTTCGTTTGAGCACTACAAGAGGCTTTTGCGAAAGCGCTTCATTGCACTTTAACGCAAGGTCGGCCGATGCCCCAAATGTGTTGATTTTGATTGTGTAATCGGAATGTGTAATCGCCGAAAACTTACTGTTTGGTAAGTACACCTCTTTGATTTCAAGCCCCGCAACATCGCATTTTGAAAGTTGCCAGCGAAGCACATCAAGGTCAAGTGTTTCAGGTGTGCCATTTACAAACACATCCACATATTCACAAAGGCTCTCAGCACCAACGGAAAGCGGAGTTGCAAAAACAAGTCGCGGATGGGGAGTAAATCCCTCAGAATACCAAATGCTAACGCCGCATCTTACAAGCAAGCGCGAAAATGTACGGTGCAAATCAAGGTGCGATATGTACTGAAGCGCACCCGTCTTTGTAAATTTTATACGGAGCGCGGTATGCTCCACTTTTTCTCTTACGGGCAACATGTGCGCTCACCTCCAAGTTTATTTGCGCCGCAACCGCTACATTGCTCGCGGCAATTTTTAGTAGTTTCGCCATTATACGCCTTGCATCTTTCGCGGAGCAAAAAGTCCTTTGTAACGCCGCAATCAATGATGTCCCACGGGAGCACTTCATCAAGTCCAAAACCGCGGGTTGCATAATAATCGGGAGAGATTTCACACTCGGCAAATACTTCCATCCACTTTTCAAAGTCAAAGCACTCGCTCCATGCATCAAACTTCATTCCCTTTTCTGCCGCTTTAAGAAGCACCTTTGAAAGTCTGCGGTCACCGCGCGCGAACACCGCCTCAAGGAACGAAACAGTCGCGTCGTGATAATTGTAAACTATCTTGCGGTCGGTAATCTTGCTCTTGAGATACTCCTGCTTGCGCATGAGTTCATCAAATGTGTTCTGCTTTTCCCATTGGAACGGTGTAAAAGGCTTGGGTACAAAGCACGAAACGCTTACAGTTACCGAAGGGCGGCGCTGTTTGTTGTGATTGGGATTTTGATAGAACTCCTCAATAACCTTTTTCGCAAGAAGCGCAATTCCCTCAATATCCTCATCGGTTTCGGTGGGAAGGCCGTTCATAAAATAAAGTTTAACCGATGTTTTGCCCACATCGTATGCAACATTTACAGCTTTAAGCAAATCGGCCTCGCATACATTTTTGTTTATCGCATCGCGAAGTCGCTGTGTGCCGGCCTCGGGCGCAAAAGTAAGGCTGCCCGTGCGAACGGTCGAAACCTTATCCATAAGTTCCCTCGTGAAACTGTCAAGACGAAGCGACGGGAGCGACAAACTGATGTGGTTTTTAGTTGTCCACGCGGCAAATTTATCGGTAAGCTCATCAATATTCGAATAATCGCTGATTGAAAGCGATGAAAGGGTCATTTCATCATAACCCGATGAAGCAAACATGCACTTTGCATCATCAAAAAGTTTATCAACTGTCTTTTCACGCACCGGACGGCATACCATACCCGCCTGACAGAAACGGCAACCTCGAATACATCCACGGTACACCTCAAGCACCATCTTATCCTGAACCGTTTCGATATAAGGCATATATGTCTTTGTCGGATAATAAACCTTGTCAAGGTCCTTAATTATGCGCTTGCGGATTTTGGTAGGAATATCGTCATATTTGGGAGTGTATTTTTCAATTGTTCCGTCCGCTTTGTAACTTACATCATAAAGCGAAGGTACATAAAATCCCTCAAGTTTTGCCGCCGCGTGGAGGAACTTTTCCTTTGTATATTCGCCCGACTTTTTCATGTCGATATAAAGACGGCAAAGCTCTACAAGCGCCTCCTCGCCCTCGCCAATGGAGAAAATGTCAAAAAACGGCGCAATGGGTTCGGGGTTGTATGCGCAATGTCCGCCGCCGATAACTATCGGGAACTCCTCGCCACGCTCGGCCGCGTTAAACGGAATACCCGCAAGGCTCATAACATTGAGTACGGTTGTGTAGCAAAGTTCGTACTGCAAAGTAAAGCCCAAAAAGTCAAAGTCCTTTACCGCATCTCCGCTTTCAAGCGCGTTAAGGGGAAGAGAGTGCTCCGCCATCTTTTCCTGCATATCAAGCCACGGCGCAAACACGCGCTCACACCAGATGTCCTTTTGCTCATTCAATACGCCATAAAGCACACGCATGCCGAGATTTGACATGCCAATTTCGTATGTATCGGGGAAACAGAATGCAAATCTGCAATTTATATCTTTTTTGTCCTTAACAACCTGACCGCACTCACCGCCGCTATATCGACCGGGTTTGAGCACGCTTTTAAGTATCGTAGAATTCATTTTTCCTCCAAGCAGCACATTTAAGTGTGCCCTTAAAATCAATCAGCCACAAACTGTGTTTGTGGCTGATATTTTATAAATTAATTTTTGTAACCAACCAAGAAGGAATCAGCCAGAACAGATGGTATACAAGTACATAGAGCGACGGAATCGAATCTGTCATTCCAAGTGCAGAGAACGCAAGCATGAGCACCGCGCAAATAACCGCAGTTGCAACGCGCACAGCGCGCATTGTTGCAATAACTCTTGCAAGGCGGTCACACATGGTTACAGCGCCCACAAGATCGCCAACACCGCCACGCGAAACAACACCGCTGTCTGCACGGTCGCTACGCGCACCGCCCTCAAGGGGTGAGCGTCTTACAACCTTAACCGGGAACTTTGAAATATCAAGCGATTTTGCCAAAAGTTCATCGTTGATGTTGGAGTCACCGGTGAGAATAACAGAGGCTATACCGTGGCGCGCAAGTTTTTTAACAATCGAGCCAAAGCCGCCGTCAAGTGTGTAGCGGATAAAGAACTTTGCACGAAGACCGTTTTCCTCTGCAAGGTACATTGTTGAAAAACGCTTTCCGCCGATTTCGTTTGAAGTATCGGTTACAGAAAAACCGCTCTGCTTCATGTAATCGGCACTTCCCACATAAAGGACTCTGCCATCAACAATCGCCTTAATTCCGCTTTCATAAACGCCCTCAATTTTTACCTTATAGGGGCGAGGGCAATCGCTTGTCATAAGCGAGAAAACATGCTTTAAGGGGCCGCCGAGTTTTGAGAATACAGCACCCATTTGCTCAATAATTGTTTCGATATCGCTGTTTCCGTAAATGCGAAGGCTCTCAAGTCCAACGCCGTATGAGGGGAATGCATCCGCGTCATCAAAACAAATCATTGTCGCGCCCGAATACTCATCAACCGCGCTCTCACCGATGATAGCACTTTCGCTGCGGTGGAGTTTTCTTGCCGCTTTGTAAAGCGGATATGCAGAAGAAAGAAGTACAAGTGTGGGCAGTCCCACAGAGAATGTCATATTAAATGCGCTAAACGCCATTGCAACACCGTCGCCGCCAACAAGCGTGATAATAAATGCAACAACCGCTACCGCAAAGAGTACGGGGACAATGTACTTGTTTCCGACAATGTCACGGTCGCTGCGCTTTGCGGTGCGCGCAAAATAATTTTCAACGAATGTGCACTTTTCTGTGCGGAGAATGAGGGAGTCCTCACCGGTGTAGTCCTCAAGTCCTTCAACCTGCGCAATCGCTTCGCAAGCGGTGCCAACCGCCACATATTTTTGAGATTGCGCCGAGGATGCAATATCAAATGCAAGCATTTCACGGCGAACATCAAAAAAGTCAAACACGCGGATAATAAGCGCAAGGAACGCCGCAGAAAAATGATAAATCATTACCGTTTGACCAAGAGCGGTGCAAACCGCGGCTGAAACCGTGCAAAACAGAACGGACAATCCAAGCAAACCACCTGATGTAAATCTGAATTGCATAAGTCCAAGAAAACCGTTTGCAATTTCTTTATACGATACAGCGCCGCAGAGCCATACAAGCTGTAATGCAGCCATGGAATAAACAACGGGATAGCTGTTTGCATTCAAAAATGCGGGGAGAGAAACGCCAAGAGTTGGCAAGCACTCAATTGCAAAAAGCAAAATCGCAAAAACTGCAGTGAGCGCAAGTTTGATGAGCGAAGATTTATTATTGTTTGAATATTCCGCCGAAAAATCTTGTTGCTGACGCTGGTATGTAAACTCAGCGTGGGGAGCATCAATAGTCTTTGTTTCGCCCACAGTATCAACCTCAAAAATTTGCGGCTCGTTTTCTTGCTTAACCGCTTTTTCCATACCGAG
>JAZQWE010000056.1:0-2289 GCA_045632225.1 Eubacteriales bacterium
CTTGCCAATGGTTGCACCGGGGTGAATTTCAATTCCCGTTAAAAACTTTGCGCCCTGGCTCACCGCGCGTGCGCTGAACTTGTGTCCGCGCTTGTGAAGCGCGTTTGCAACGCGATGAAGCTGTACCGCATGAAAACCCGAATAAAGAAGCATTACCTCAAGGTCGCTTGTTGCCGCGGGGTCACGGTCACGGATTGCCGCAACATCGTATTTAACATCGCGCACTACCTTTTTAACGCTGCGCTTTACCTTTTTCAAATCGGGAAGCGTTATATCTATACTGATTTTAGACTTTTTGCCCATATAATACCTCACATACCGTTAGTGTTGCGGAATCTTTTTCCACTCTTTTTTATCCTTTAATATATTATATAACTCAACATAACTTTCGTGACGGGATTTTTCAATCTCACCCGCAGAAAGTGCCTCGCAAACTGCACAGCCGTCCTCGCAAAGGTGTGTGCACTTTTTGTACCTACATCGTCCAAGGAATTTCTCAAACTCGGGGAAGGCGTACGGTAAGTCATCAACATTCATAAAGTCAAAGCGCATGAAATCAAGCATGCTGAAACCGGGAGTGTCGGCAACAAGTCCGCCAAACGCCTCAAAAAGTTCAACATGGCGAGTAGTGTGTTTGCCACGCGCAATCTTTTCGCTTATACCGCCGGTGGCAAGCGAAAGTTCGGGAAAAATCGCGTTTAAAAGCGTTGATTTTCCGATGCCCGATGCACCCGCAAACGCGGCGGTTTTGTCTTTTAAGTTTTCCTTTAAAAACACCTTCAGTTCATCAATACCCTCGCCGTCCTCAGCGCTTAAAGTGAATACTGTAAAGCCGCTGTTGCGGTAGAGCGCGGCAATTTTTTCACCGTTTTCGCTGTCAAGGTCACACTTGGTTATTACAAACACGGGGATTATATCCGAGTGAACACAGATTGCGCTGAGTTTGTCAAGCGTTGCAGGAATGGGGGCGGGTTTTGCCGCCGCCGCTGTGATAAACATGTAGTCAACATTGGCCATTGGCGGACGAATGAGAAGATTTTTTCTCTCTTCTATATCCTCGATATATGCATCTCCCTCGTTTTCTGTGCGAATGATTACATTATCGCCAACCTCGGGAGAAATCTGCTCGTGCCTAAACACACCTCTTGCGCGAGCGCTGAAAAGTTCATCGCCGCATTTAACGGTGTATTTTCCGCCAACACCTTTTATAATTTTTCCGTTTTGTTTCATATCAATTAAATCTACCTGCAAGCGGGTCACGCTTGGTTGTTTCTTCGCTTGTAGTTTCTTCGCTTGTAGTTTCCTCGCTTGTGGTTTCCTCGCTTGTGGTTTCCTCTATGTCCTCTACGGGTTCTTCGGTAGCCTCTACCTCGGTGGTTTCGACGGGTATGTACGGCGCAGGGCCTTTTGAAACAACAAAGTTTACCTGCGCGCCAATGTCTACAACGCTGCCTACCGTGGGCATCTGACCAAACACAATACCCACATCAATATAGTCATTGTATTCATAACTTACATCACCAACTGTAAGATCGTTTGCCTTTATAATCGCCTCGGCAACGATTTGCGAGTTGCCGTCGATTTCGGGCACAACGGATGTGGTTTTTGGAGGTGCCCCCTTTGAGATGATGAGGGATACTTTGGTTATACCCTTTGGTACGGTTGCACCGTCAATGGGAGATTGCTCAATTATTTTGCCCGCACCGTATTCTTCGCTGTATTCATAGTAAACCGAGCTAAAACGGAGGCCGTCTTTTACAAGGAGTTCATACGCCTCTTCGGTTGAAAGGCCGACAAGAAGGGGCATGGTTGTTATATCCGCTGTTGAAAGGTCCTCACCGCTACTGAGAACGAGAGTAACCGTTGTGCCAACGGTTACGGTTTCGCCCGCGGCGGGGAGTGTGCCGATAACGCGACCCGTGCTTACAGTTGAACTCGGTTCGTACATATAATCATATCTGAGTCCCTTATTTGCAAGGTCAACCTCTGCCTCCACGCGGGTTTGGTTCATATAGTTTTCAATAACAATTTCCTCAATACCCTCTCCGATATACAGAGTGATTTCGGTACTGCTCTTCTTTTCGCCCGCTGTGGGTGACTGTCTTAAAATAATGCCCTTTTCATCTTTGGCACTTGCGATATAAACGCGCTGAATGTTGATAAAATCCTCTCTGATTTTACTCTCCATCGCATCGTATGACTTGCCGACATAATCAGCAACTTTAACGGTATTTTCAGCCGTTGCCGCATCGCTGAAAAAGATTTCATTTACAAGTACAACGCCGCTTA
>JAZQWE010000057.1:0-14411 GCA_045632225.1 Eubacteriales bacterium
GAAACTTATTATTACAGCAATGTTACAGGTGACATTGATGGCGACAGAATTGTTACCGTTAAAGATGTGCTCCTTGTTGTTAAAGCAATTGTTAACAACGAAATCATCGGAAACGGTGATGTTAACGGTGACGGCAAAATAAATCTTGCCGATGTAATCCGTGCAATAAAACTTATTTCGCAGTAATTTAATAAAAAACAGCGCTTGCATTTGCAATTGATAACACCTTGAGCAACTCTTCAAGCGGTTATTAAGAATTTTTCTGACATATTTTTGCAAATAACAATAAAAAAGGCAACTTTTCAGTTGCCTTTTTTATATGGTAATGTTATAATTTAAAAGAAATATATTTTCAATTCAAGGGGGACGATTATGAAGAATTTGTTTGACCTTTCCGGCAAAGTGGCTATTGTAATTGGCGGCAGCCGTGGACTTGGCAGAGGCATGGCGAAAGGACTTGCCGATGCGGGTGCAACCGTGGTTATATCAAGTCGCGGTAAAGAGGCACTTGTTGTGGCAGCGGCAGAGCTTACTGCAGAAACTGGAAGTGTTGTTGAGGGAATTGCACTTGATATTACTTCAGTAAGTGCAATAGACTCTTTTGTAGATGAAGTTGCAAAGCGCTTTGGCCGAATCGATATTCTTATAAATTGCGCGGGTATCAATATAAGAAAACCTGCCCTTGAGTATACCGAAGAAGAGTGGGATGAGGTAACGGATACACAGCTCAAATATGTCTTCTTTATGAATCAGGCTGTTGGCAAATATATGGTTGCAAACGGTATCAAGGGAAGAATTATCAATGTCGGTTCCATCTCCAGCATGGTTGGTCTTAAAAATATGATTGCATATTGCTCAAGCAAGGGTGCAATTACACAGATGACCAAGGCGCTTGCAAACGAGTGGGCACAATATGGCATAACAGTAAATGCAATATGTCCCGGATATTGCTTTACCGAAATGACAAAACCCCTCCTTTCGGATGATGCTGTTGTGGCAAAGTATAAGGAAAAAATTCCAATGGGTAGACTTGGCACGGCAGAGGATATGGCAACAACCGCGGTTTATCTTGCGGCAGACGCATCATCCTATGTCACCGGACAAATGATTTATGTTGATGGCGGTTGGCTTGTGAACTGACACTTTCTTTTTAAGGCGAAATAAAATATTTTTAATTTATATCGCCGAGGTATATCCTTTTGATAACCTCGGCGCTCTTTTTGTGAATATGTCACAGATTAGTAAACTTGCAAAGTATATTAAGGACAAAGATGAGAATGCTAAAGTTGTATTTACCGGTTCTTGCACCGCTAAATGACAAACGGTAGTTTCTGTATTGAAATAGGAGTAATTATGCGTAAAACCAAAATTGTATGTACTATAGGCCCTGCCAGCGGCAGTAAGGAAATAATTCTCGGACTTTGCAAGGCGGGGATGAATGTTGCAAGACTCAATTTTTCGCACAATACACATGCTGACCACAAGTTACGCATCGACACCATTAAAGAGGTACGCGAGGAATTGGGACTTCCAATCGCAATCATGCTTGACACTAAAGGCCCTGAATACAGAATTGGTATTTTTGAAGGCGGAAAAATTACTCTCAATGACGGAGATACTTTTACATTTACATCGGACAGTATCATTGGCAACAGAGAAAGAGTATCTGTTAGTTATCTTAACCTTCCAAGTGAACTTTCCGTGGGTGATACCATATTGCTTAATAATGGACTTTTGTCCTTTGAAGTTAAAAAAATCAACGGCAATGACATTGAGTGTAAGGTGCTTTGCGGAGGCGAACTTTCAGACCGAAAGAGCATGAGTTTTCCGGGAAAGGTAATGAAGCAGATTTACCTTTCCGAGCAGGATAAGGCAGACATCAAGTTTGGTGCTGAAAACGGTATTGACTTTATTGCTTGCTCTTTTGTTTCGTGCAAGCAAGATATCGTCGATGTTAAAAATTATCTTAAAGAAATTGGCGCAGACGATATTGAACTTATTGCAAAGATTGAAAATCAGCACGGTTTTGACAATATTGAAGAAATCTGTGAGCAATGTTCAGGTATTATGGTTGCTCGCGGTGATATGGGTGTAGAAGTGCCGTTTGAGCAACTTCCTGCAATGCAAAAGACACTTATCACTAAGTGTCGCCTGCTTGGCAAGCGAGTTATTACCGCAACCGAAATGCTTGAGTCAATGATACACAATCCGCGCCCTACAAGAGCAGAGATTTCGGATGTTGCAAATGCGGTTTATGATGGCACAAGTGCAATTATGCTCTCAGGAGAAACAGCGGCAGGTAAATATCCTATTGGGGCGGTAGAAACCATGGCAAAAATTGCAGAAGCTACAGAAAACAATATTCATTATGAAACGCGTTTTCATAATTCCGAGTTTAAGATTAAAAACACGGTTGACGCAATTTCTCATGCTACTTGCGGAATGGCTATTGACATTGACGCATCTGCAATAGTAGCATGCTCGCTTTCCGGCGGAACAGCCCGTATGGTATCGCGTTTTCGCTCTCCCGTGCCGATTGTCGGCCTTACCACCGATGAAAAAACATGGCGCCGACTTTCGCTCTCTTGGGGAGTTATACCCGCAATGTGTGAAAAGTTTACTTCTACCGAGGTGCTGTTTTATACCGCGAAAAAGATTGCTGAACCGATTTTATCACTTAAAAAGGGTGATAAGATTGTTATCACCGGCGGTGTTACCACCGGCGAGTCCGGCAATACTAATCTTATAAAAATTGAAAGTATTTAATTTTATAATAAAATATTGCCCGTAATTGCGTAAAACAATTATAAAAATAGCACTTGCATTTTTGCAAGTGCTATTTTGTTTATCTTTCAAGTATGGGTTTAGATAAAATTTCTTCTTTTCTGTCAATCAGGTCACTTGTTTCAAGGGCTGCTTCAAGCACGGCTGTGCCAAGTCTGTCAATAGTTGCACCAAGGCGTTCCTTAGCGTATCCGTTTTCCTTATACCAAAGCATAACCTTTTCAATAACTTCGGGAATTTGATCGGGTGTAAAGGTTGCAGAGAGCCTGGTACCCATGCGCTGTGTTTTTCCCCAAGTTCCGCCTACAAATATACGGCAGGCCGATTCTGCTTCCTTGGGAGCCGCACCAAAGGGACATTTACCTACACACACGCCGCACTTTGTGCATTTGCCGGCATCAACAACCGCCTTTTTGTTAATCACCGAAACGGCTTTTGAGGGACAATTATCTGCTACAAGGCACTTTTTGCATCCTTTGCAAAGCTCGCTGTCAAAGGAGAATGTCTTGCAACCTTCAATACCAACATCATTAAGGCTCGGCTTCATACAGCTGTTAGGACAACCGCCAACGCCAATCTTAAACTTATGAGGAAGCTTTACCTCGCGCATACCTATGTAGAATTTATCGTAAATAACCTTAGCAATTGCCTGTGTATCAATGTTTCCGTAAATACAAGTTGTTCCTTTGCATGCGGCAATGGGGCGCACCTTTGCACCTGTGCCACCAAAATACAAGCCGCGCTCTGCCATAAACGCTTCTGCATCGGGAATTTTGTCAAAAGGAATGCCCACAATCTCCGCGGCAAGTCTTGCGGTGAAGATTACCTTGCCGTTTCCGAATTTTTCGGCACATTCAGCAAGGGCGTGTAGTTCGTTATGTGTAAAAAGTCCTGCTACCGTTACAATTCTGCCTGAAAAGCACTCTGTGCCTCTATTTCTTAGAAAGCCTCTTGCTTTCACGCTTGCAATCTGCTCGTTGGTCAGCATATTGTTTACCTCCATTACATTGACTTGCGCCTTTATTTATGATACAGTTGTATCATATTTTACATGATTTGTCAATGAATTGTGAGGAGCAAATGAAAAACGCCAAAATTAAGAATTATATAACCGCCTTTGTTTTGATTTTTGCTATGCTGTTATTCGTTACAGCTTGTGGCAATCATGAGAAAAACACGGATGAAAATACACTCACCTTTATCGATGCTCTCGGCAGAGAAATAAGCGTGTCCCAAAAACCTGAGCGAGTAGCCGCTCTTCTTGGTAGCTTTGCGGATGTTTGGACGCTTGCCGGGGGTGAGCTTTGCGCGGCGGCAGAGGATGCATGGGAAGATTTTGCTCTTGACCCCTCAAATTGCACCAATATTGGAGGAGCTCATTCTCCAAGTCTTGAACTTTTGATTTCTGCCAATCCCGATTTCGTGATAGCGAGCGCTTCGACCGCCTCAAATGTGGAAATGCAGGATACGCTCCAAACAATGGGTATCACGGTTGCATATTTTGATGTTGATAACTTCGACGACTATCTGGATATGCTGAATATATGCACCAATATCACGGGTAGAAAAGATTTGTACGAACAAAACGGTCTTACAGTAAAAGCGCAAATCGAAGAAATAAAGGAAAGGTATGCTAAAGCGGATATTCCCGATAAGGAAAGAAAGATTCTTTTGTTGCGGGCGGCATCCGGCTTTGTTAAGGCAAAGGGCAGCACTGGAACAATCCTTGGTGAAATGCTTCACGATATGGGATGCATCAATATCGCGGACGGGGATTCAACTCTGCTTGAAAATCTGAGCGTGGAGGCGGTCATTCGTGAAAGTCCATACCACATTTTTGCAGTTACTATGGGAAGCGATACAGAGGCGGCAAAGCGTTCGCTTGAAAATCTGATAAAGGAGAATCCTGCTTGGAGTACGCTTGACGCGGTGAAGGAAGGAAGACTGTATATGATGGATAAAACGCTCTTCAATCTAAAGCCAAACGACCGCTGGGCAGAGTCATACGGGGTACTATATGAAAAACTTACGAAAAAATAAGATAGCGTGTATATATGGCGCCGCGCTTGTCATACTCGTCATATCAATCACGCTCGGCGTGCTTATCGGTTCAACCAAGTTGAATTTTAGGGATGCGCTTTCACAGATTATCGGTGGCAACGCAGACGGTGCAGATGTGAGAATACTGCTCTATGTTCGTTTGCCGAGAGTTATTGCCACCCTTGCCTCAGGCATGGCGCTTGCCGTGTCGGGCGCTGTTATTCAGGGTGTGCTTGCAAATCGCCTTGCTTCTCCGAGCATTATCGGAGTTAATGCAGGCGCGGGATTAGCGGTAACGCTTTGCTCGGCGTTCGGTTTGCTCGGTGGCTGGCAATTATCGCTCTGCTCCTTTATTGGCGCATTTGCTACGGTCTTGCTTGTCAGCATTGGGGCAAAAAAATGGGGAGCGTCAAGAGGGACGGTCGTTCTGATGGGCGTTGCGCTTAATGCGCTTCTCGGCGCAATCTCGGATACGGTCACCACATTTATTCCCGAAATCAGCATGATGAGGAATGATTTTAAAATTGGCGATTTTTCGGCGGTTACATATACACGGGTGATTCCTGCTACCGTCTTGATTTTGATTGCTGTACTCATTTTGATTACCCTATCAAATGATCTTGATGTGCTAACATTGGGGGACGAAAACGCCAAGGGGCTTGGGCTTAATACGGGCGTGATGCGAGTGGTCTTCCTGCTTCTTTCAGCACTTTTGGCGGGCGCGGCGGTTAGCATTTGCGGACTTCTTTCTTTTGTCGGATTGCTTGTTCCACATGCCGCAAGAAGAATGGCAACATCCGAGTCAAAGCACCTCATACCTTTTTGCGCTTTGTTCGGCGCGGGATTTGTTACGCTGTGTGATACACTTGCAAGAGTTTTGTTTGCACCATACGAATTGCCCGTGGGAATTGTTATGGCGTTTCTCGGCGCTCCATTCTTTATCTTTATTCTCCTTCGGGGAAAGGGAGGACACCGCGATGCTTGAATTAAAGAATATATCTGCAGGGTATGCCGGAAAAACCGTTCTTGAAAACATGACCGTTTCTTTTGAAAAAGGAAAACTGACAAGTATTATCGGCGTAAACGGTTGCGGAAAAAGCACGCTACTCAAAGCCACTTTAGGCATTTTGCCGCTTTCAAACGGTGAAATTGTTATTGATGGAAGTAACATAAGAGAGATGAGCCGAAATGATATAGCAAAAAAGATTTCGTATCTTGCACAGGGCAAGAATACTCCCGATATGACCGTTGAGCAAATGGTATTGCACGGCAGATTTCCGTATCTTTCTTATCCAAGACGGTACAAAGAGATCGATAGAGAAATTGCGAAGAGTGCGATGGAAACTGTTGGTATCGCGCATCTCGCCGATAAGCCGCTGTGTGAGTTGTCAGGTGGTATGCGACAAAATGCATATATTGCTATGGCGCTTGCGCAGGATACTGATTATATTCTCCTTGACGAGCCTACCACATATCTTGATATCACCCATCAGCTTGAACTAATGAAGTTGCTTAAGGAACTTGCCAATGGCGGAAAAGGCATTATAACGGTCATGCACGATCTTCCTATGTCTTTTTATTTTTCAGACGAGCTTGCGGTGATTCATAACGGAAACATCGCAAAAAAAGCCACTCCGACCGACATGTGCGACTCGCCAATCATAAAAGATATTTTTGATATTAGCATAGAACGCTTGCACGGCGATCAATTTTATTATCAATTTCACAAGTAATAAATATCCCCCGTTAAACGGGGGATATTTATTCTATTTTGGCGCTTGACGCACGAATGAATGGTGGAGGCGGCGCGTAACTACCGAGTATCGCTCCCTTGGATATATGCGTAGCCTTGCTATCCCGGCTCTGAAATCCAGGATAGCCGGGGTTCCCATTCGCCGTTTTTATGAGTTTTAGATGCCTATATTTCCACCTCGCAAAATCCTTGATGCGATAGTGGACGGTGTCGGTGCCCCGACACCGTCCTATAACGCGTCAAGTTGCAAAAAAATTTAGTGATGCGCTTGAAATGACTGTGCAAGAGTGCTATACTCTTTTTATAACCGAATAGTCACACAGAGTGTCGGGTGTGCCGTGTGGGTACGCTCGGTGAAAAGGGAACGTGGTGAGAACCCACGACGATACCAGTCGCTGTATGCATCGAAGATTTTTATTCGTCGGCGAAAGCCGGTCATTGGGAAACTGAGAAGGCAGAATATAAAACCGCTTGAATTTTCATATATGATGCGAGTCAAAAGACCTGCTCTGATGTTGCTCCGTCCGTACTTTGTATAGGAGCAATAGTTTTGCGAGCACTGCAAACGCCCGTCAAAAACGGGAATTTGGCAGGGCTTTTGTTGCGTTGCTCTCGCAAAATGTGAAGATACAGAAAAACTGCTGTAGTAACTTTAAAAGTTGCTACGGCTTTTTTGTTTTTTGTGGCTTCGGAAAAAGAAAAGGAGAAAAACAATGAAACAATCAAAAGTTTTGTTATTACTACTGAGTATGGTAATGATAATCGGTACGCTTGTTTTAGCAACTCACGCTCTCGATGCCGGAAGTATTGAACTTGGTGTTGCTACTTCAAACGGCTCAATGGATTACATCACTTTCTACGACGAGTCGGGTGCTGTAATCGAAGGCGTGAAAGGTAATTTTGACGGGACAAATATCACGGTCAAATTGCCGGGAAGTTATAATCCGAGCGGAAAGGTGAAAGCGGTATTTTCACTAACGCAAAATGCGGATGGCGTTCCGTTTGTTTCGCCTAAAAACGGTGTTTCGGGCACATCAAGCGGAAAAGCATGGAATCAAAGAACAAATACCTACACGACTACACTTTCCTCGGGTAGCGGTAGTGCGACGGTATATTATTACAACGCAAAACCAAACAATTGGCGAGATAACATATATGATACATATGTTATTTCTTACACCATGGAAAACGCTCTCCCAACACTTGCGGATGGCGTTCAAGATGCTGCCGCATCGCTTGTATGCGGCGAGTTCTATGTGTGCAATCTTGACGAAGTTTTCACCGATGCAGACGGTGATGCACTTACATATACCGTGAAAATAAACGGTGCTGATGCAATTTTAGCAGATTCAAAGTTTGAATATACACATGCCGCAGGCGGCATATACTTGCTTGAATTTTTCGCAAGTGACGGTAAAGGAACCTCGCTTGAGTATTACACTGTCACGCTCACATTTGCAAACTCGGTGGTTACATACGACATGACCGCTTGGCTGCCAAACGATACAGTTCCCGTATTTTATATCACAAACGGCTATGATGCAAACGGAATCGATATTCTTGGAGAGGAACTTTCGTCGGTAGCGGGTGAAGGAACGGATGGCTATGTGCCTTACACGCTCAGCGTTCCCGAAAACATTTCGGAGATTTCCGTGCGTGATGCCGAGTTTGGCGGTATGGCATTTTCTTCGGCAAGCGGAAGTAGCGTAATGCTCCAAAAGGTAGATACGGAAATTATCGACTTTGGCGATAACGGGATAGCGGGAACTGTTGAAGTTTCATACGGAGAGTATAAAGCCACGGGTATAGACGGAAGATTTTTGCTCGCCACCGAAAAAGAATATACTTTTTCCGCTTCTCCCGAAAATACTTCAATATACAATACAAAAACGGAAAAAGTTACCGTAACATCTGAAACGGGCAAGGTAACTGTTAAGGTAGCGTATAAAAATCCCAAAACCGTTACGACTGTGAGCGGTGCGGATGCAAAGATATTCAAATACAAAGGTAACTACCATATACATACCGTGTATGAGCCACTTGCAACCGTAGATAACGGAAACGGAACTTCTACCCACTATTTTGCGGTGGATGGCGACATCAGTTACCGTGTGTCAATGGAAGGCAAAATCACAAAGGCGGGATATATGAAAACCGGCAATTCCGTAACCGTGCTTTACACAGACGCAGATGCACTCCCCACAGACCGAGTTGATTATACTACGGCGGGAACAAATGCATCCGAGGTTGCGGATGACGGTTTGCTTTTGAATATAAATCAGCAAAATCATCTTTCGCTCGCAATTGGAAAAACAAAAACACTCAAGGCATACAGAGCATGGCAGATTATCGACCTTAGCTATAACAACCACATTATCGAACCCGATTTT
Source organism: Eubacteriales bacterium (assembly GCA_045632225.1). Lineage (GTDB taxonomy): Bacteria > Bacillota > Clostridia > Oscillospirales > CAG-272 > UMGS902. The sequence goes on from JAZQWE010000057.1 coordinate 8,968, forward strand.
CATTTTAATATAATTTCGGGCGAAGACGTTGTTAGCCTCGCACCGTATGAAAATCAGCCCATGACAAACAGTAGCGGCAACTGGCAGACACTCACCGCTATAGGAGAGGGCGTAGCCGTTATTGAGGTAACATACGATGCTATAGAAATTAGCGGCGGTTCGTTTGACGGTCTTTACGGTGCGAGCGATCCTGCAAGAACGGGACTTTTCGTAGTTAGTGTGGGCGGCGAAACACCCAAGGTTAATTTTGGCATTGAGTGCAAAACAAGTGCAGGCAGTATGGTATATGCCCCCTCAAATGCAAAGAACTGGGACGCCGAACTCGATACGCTATATTTCTTTGGAGAAAGCGGCGAAATCAAACTTTCGCCCACAATAGCAAATGGTACTGTAACCGAGGTTGCAGTATCCGCAGATAAGGGCGCAACCTATACTGTACTTGAAGAAGTGGGCGGTGTTTATAGCGCTCCGATTGTGTCCGGCAATAATATCATCCGTGTTACCACAGATATGGGTGTTGCATACCAGATAGTTCGTGGCGACAAGTTGGAACTTGAGGTTAAAAATCTTACGCATGCGGATAAACCGATAGTCGCAGGTGATGAAGTAAGCCTTACACTCAGAGGAGTGCATACGCCGATACCGAAGATTTCGGGTACATACAATCCGGGCTACAAAAGCAATCTTGATGGGGACGGCGGTGTGCATCTTCATTACAGTTACGGCGATGATGCAGTAAAAAGTAACGGCGTGCAATACAACTTTTCGCTGTACGGCACTACGCTAAATTTCACACTTCCGAGTGACGGTGAAACAGCCGAATTTACACTTACAGACGGTTATATTGGTGTAGGCGTAATTGGCGTTACCGAGTTCCCGAGCGACGGTGAAAGCCACCGCAATATTCCCGATGCGGGCGGCACTACAAGAGGCAGTACCACAACGTTTCATACTCGCAGTATGCTTCCCGATATTACAGTGAGTGTAGGAATGCTCCCGAGTGGAAATACTGCACCTTTCGTGCGTGAAAGTGCGCCGAAAACCGCTACGGTTTATATTGGTAACACCTATGCGGTAAGCATGTCCAAAATCTTTGCAGACCGAAACGGAGATACTCTAACATATACCGCAAAAGTTGGAGAGGGCGAATTTTTTGAAAGCGACGAGTATTTCACATTCACACCCGATGCAACAGGAATGTATGTGATTACATTTATCGCAAATGACGGCAAAGCGGATAGTGATGCACATACTGTAACACTCACCGTAAAAGAAAAAGCAACTTCTTCAAAGCCATCACTTGAGTTTGATATTGACAAAGCGGATATTGCAGGCTATGTGAAAGTAAGTTTTACCGATAAGGGCAAACGTGTTGATGGCGAGCAAAATGTTGCATATCCAAAGGCGCTTGGCACAATTATAAGCACAAAAAGTGTACCTTTTGCAAAGGGTGATACCGTGGCAGATGTTACGCTTCGCTTACTTGACGCACTTGATTTCACTTATGAACACTCGGGCGATACAAAGAGCGGATTTTACCTTTCTTCAATCGGTAATTTCACGGTCAGCGGCGTAGAGTATGAGTCACTTGGCGAATTTGACTGCGGCAGCGGTTCGGGATGGATGATAACGCTTAACGGTGAATTTATCGAATATGGCGCATCCGATTTCGAGGTTGAAAACGGAGATACAATAAAGTGGCAATATACTTGTCAGTTAGGTGCTGATATTGGCGACCCGTTCTATTCCAATACTCCTTCGACAAGCAAGCCCAAAGAAGAGAAAAAAGAAGATGTCAAAAAGAACACATATTCAAAAGATACGTACTCGGATGTTTCTACAAATGCTTGGTATTACTCAGCCGCAAAATACACCTATGAGTACGGTTTGATTTTGGGTATAGACGGAAAGTTCAATGCCGAAGGTGTAATGACCCGAGCAATGCTTGTGACTGTACTTCACCGCCTTGACGGAGAACTAAAGGCTGAAAATGCGGTAGCGTTTGTCGATGTTCAAAAAGATGCGTGGTATGCAGAGGCAGTTGCATGGGCTACCGAAAAAGGACTTGTACTTGGTGTAAGCGAAAGCGAGTTTGTCCCGGATGAATATATCACCCGTGAGCAACTTGTGACTGTTGTATATCGCTATGCAAAATATAAAGGACTTGATGTAAAAACGCATGACAAAATCAGCGGTTATATAGATTCCAACGAGGTTAGCGATTATGCCAAAGAAGCATTTTCGTGGGCGCTGTCAAATGAGTTTATCGGCGGAACAACTGAGTTTACACTTTCTCCTAAAAACGTTGCAATAAGAGGAAGAATTGCCGTAATAGCGATGAACATAAGAGAGATGTCAAAATGAGAAGATTTTTATCATTATTACTGTGTGTAATAATAACATTCGGCATCGCTTTAAATGTTATGGCGGTAGATATTGATACAACTGCGAATTACATATTAAAAAGCATTACCAACCCCACCGTCGCCTCTATAGGCGGCGAGTGGGCGGTAATCGGACTTGCAAGAGGTGGGGCTGAAAACGATGCATATTTTCAAAGGTATCTTGATAATGCAAAAGATTATATCAAAAGCAAAGATGGAATTTTGCATAGCCGCAAATACACCGAGTATTCCCGTGTGATACTTGCATTTACAGCACTTGGCAGGGATGCGACAAATGTATTCGGATATGATTTGACCGCACCGCTCGGTGATTTTGATAAAACCGTTTCGCAAGGTTTAAACGGTGCGATATTTGCACTTTTGGCTCTTGATAGCGGTGATTATAAGCGCGATGTGCGAAGTAAGTATGTGAATTATATTTTGCAAAAGCAACTCTCAGACGGAGGATGGGCACTTGCGGGTACTGTGTCCGATGTGGATGTTACGGCAATGGCTTTGCAAGCACTTGCAAAGTACACGGGCGATGTAAAAGTAAAAAGTGCGATAGATAAAGCGCTCGTCTTTCTTTCAAAGGCACAACTTTCAAACGGTGGATTTGCCACATACGGCGAAGAAACTGCAGAAAGTGCGGCACAGGTGATAGTTGCACTTACAGAACTCGGAATTCCGCTTGCCGACAGCCGCTTTGTAAAAAGCGGCAAAACCGCTATGGATGCAATGCTTGCATTCCGCCTTTCAAACGGCGGATTTAAGCATTTAAAATCGCAAATATCGGCAGACGGAATGGCAACCGAGCAATGCTTTTATGCACTTGTTGCCGCAGATCGTATAAATCAAGGCAAATGCAGTTTGTATAGAATGAGTGATGTGCAAAAGGAAACAACAATTTTTGAAAAGTATAAATCACTCTATCTTGGCATTGCAGAGGACTTGCAAATGCTTGCCGCCGAGAACAGTTCAACCACCTTGTGTGATATTCTTTATAAATTGCGTGACGGCTTGAAAAACTTTTAGGGGTGAAAATGAAAAAGAAAATTTTAATAGGTTGCTTGATAGTAGCCGTGCTTGCGTTTGCTTTTTGGTGGGGCGGTGATGCTCCAAATCTTCACGGATTTGATATAGCAGGTACAAGTCAAAGCGAATATAAAGCAGAGCCGGGGCATCCTCTTCCGATAGATACGGATAAGGTGCAAATATCCGACAATGCAAAAGTATGTACTCTTTCCGTGCGTTGCGATACGATACTTAACAACATCGGTTGGCTTGACAGCGACAAGGTGGAACTTGTGCCCAAAGACAGCATAATTTATGCCGAGCGTGAGGTTGTATTTTACGAGGGAGAAAGCGTGTTTGACCTTTTGCTCCGTGAGATGAAGCAAAATAAAATTCACCTTGAATTTGTAAATACACCGATTTATAACAGCGTTTATATTGAGGGGATAAATAATCTTTATGAGTTCGATTGCGGTGAGCAATCGGGTTGGATGTATAAGGTAAATGGGTGGTTTCCAAACTACGGTTGTTCCCGTTATGAACTTAAAGAGGGCGACAGAGTAGAGTGGGTATATACCTGCAACTTGGGCGATGACGTAGGCGGCGGAGTGCAAAGAGATGAATGAGTTTAAAACCTATCATCCGATTGTAAATTTTACATATTTTGCATTTGTTATCGGATTTTCAATTGTTCTTATGCATCCGATTTGTCTTACGATTTCTTTGTGTTTGGCATTTTCCTATTCGGTGATGTTAAAGGGGCGAAAAGCGGTAAAGATAAATTTGCTTTATATGATACCAACAATCCTCACCTCTGCTATTGTAAATCCCGCCTTTAACCATGAGGGGATAACGGTGATTTGCTATCTTCCAAGCGGCAATCCGCTGACGCTTGAGTCTATTCTTTACGGAATAGCAACGGCTTTGATGCTTGTGTGCGTTATATGCCTATTTTCATCTTTTAACGAGGTAATGACAAGCGATAAGTTCGTGTATCTCTTTGGCAAAATTGCACCGTCTTTGTCCTTGCTTTTGTCAATGGCACTCCGCTTTGTACCACGCTTTGTTTCACAGTTAAAAACCGTGGCAAGCGTTCAAAAATGTATGGGCAATGATATTTCAAGCGGTAGTGTAGTTAAGCGAATTAAAAACGCATCTGCTATTGTTTCAACCGTTACAACATGGTCGCTTGAAAATGCGATAGATACTGCCGACAGTATGAAATCACGGGGATACGGACTAAGTGGGAGAACTTCGTTTTCAAACTTTAGGTTTGATAGGCGAGATCTTTTGACAGAGGCTTGTATTTTATCACTTGGCTCATATATAGTGCTTGGAAGTGCCTTGGGCAAAATAAAATGCAGATATTTTCCATCGCTTAAATTTGCCGATGCTTCGCCTTTTAGTATAAGTGTTTTTGCGGCATACTTTTTACTCTTTGCTTTGCCGATTATTATTGAGATTTTGGAGGTGATTAAGTGGAAAACTATAAAATCGAAAATTTAAGTTTTACATATCCAAACAGTCACGAAAAATCACTCTCAAATATTAGTCTTACGGTTAAACAAGGCGAGTTTATCACACTTTGCGGCAAATCCGGGTGCGGAAAAACCACGCTTTTGCGACTGTTAAAGCCGTCGCTTGCTCCGCATGGATACATGGAAGGAAGTATTTTTTTCTGCGGAGAAGTCGTTTCTTCGCTTGACATAAAAGAGCAAAGCACGAAAATTGGGTTTGTACTTCAAAATCCCGAAAATCAAGTTGTCACCGATAAGGTGTGGCACGAGCTTGCTTTCGGTCTTGAAAGCGTAGGATGCCCCACGGCAGAGATTCGTGCAAGAGTTTCGGAAATGGCGGCATTTTTCGGGATTGATAATTGGTTTTACAAAAATGTGAGCGAACTGTCAGGCGGACAAAAGCAGATATTAAATCTTGCCTCGGTTATGGTTATGCAACCGAGTGTGCTTGTACTTGACGAGCCGACAAGTATGCTTGACCCGATTGCGGCAGAGGAGTTTTTTAAAGTTCTTGAAAAGATAAACCGAG
>JAZQWE010000058.1:0-1173 GCA_045632225.1 Eubacteriales bacterium
CGCTGTTGTAGGAAAGTTCTTCGCGCACAGCAATGGGGGTTTCGCCGAATTTGCCAAGTTCACTGCTAGCAATAACCACGCCGCTATCATCAATAACGCCGATAATTCTGTCAGTTGCATCGCGCATCTGGTGAATTACTCCCTGAAATAATCTGTTTGACATTGTTTATACCTCTCTGCAAATAAGTTTGGAGTTTGTAAATTTCTACCTATATTGTAATAGATTATTTGTGTAAATTCAATACTTTTTTGGTGTATTAAACAAAATTAAATGAGTTTAACTGTGTAAATTATTGCGATTACAAAGTAAACAGCGCATGCCGCCGCAATGAGATACATGAGGTAGCCGCCGAGTGCAATCACACCGAGCACCGCCATGAGTGAAACAACAAACGAAATAATCACAGCCGCATTCATCATTCCGTGGGGTTTTTTAACGGTGTTTTTGCCCACCTTGATTTTGCCGTTTGTGAAAAGTTTTGCAAATGCGCCAATGCAAAGCGCCATTACAACGCCGTAAATCGCAAACACAACCAAATCCTTGAAAAGAGTTGCGCCGTGGTTGTTCATAACCGTTGCCGCAATGCATCCCGAAATCACGGAAACGCTGCAGATGAAAAAGTCAACGGGGTAAATCTGGTATACAAAGAAGAGTACCGCAAGCGCAATAACGGAAATGATTGTACGGGACGCGTCAACAGTCGGGTACATAAGGGTTACAAAAAGTGCACTTGCCGCAAGGCCGAGTACCATTGCAGGTGAAAACACTTTAAAACGGTAATCTCTGCCGCCGCGAAGCGCCGCAGAGTACCACACGAGCGCCGCAACAGTAGCAATAGCCGCAACTATCTGCGCCGCTGTTACAACTACGGGCGGAAGAATCATTCTTTCACCGAAATATATGAGTGCCGCAATCGCCACTATGAGCGCCGCAAACACAACGGTCATTTTGCCGGTAACCGCATTTGAAAGTGCTTCTTTTTCTTTAATTTTTTCTTCTCTGGTAAGTTTATTTTCCATTTTAACTCTCCAATGTTATAACTCGAATTGGTATGCTATGCATGCAAGTGCAAAACCCGGGGCACTTTCAGCGCGGAGAATCCGCTTGCCGAGCGCCGTCATGCAAAGTCCACTTTCTTTGGCAAGCGCGGCTTCTTTTTGTGAAAAACCGCC
>JAZQWE010000059.1:0-2383 GCA_045632225.1 Eubacteriales bacterium
ACCGAATATGGCCTTATTCCCGAAGAATGGGGCGGCGATGTAATCTGCGTTCCCGTTTCTGCGCACACTCGTATGGGTATTGAAGACCTTCTTGAAAATGTACTTCTCGTTGCAGAAGTTAAGGAACTCAAGGCAAATCCCGCACGCCGTGCAAAGGGTATTGTTATCGAGTCCAAACTTGATAAGGGCCGCGGTCCTGTTGCGACCGTGCTTGTACAAAACGGTACTCTCCACTCCGGTGACATCGTTATCGCGGGCACATCCGTTGGCCGTGTTCGTGCAATGACCAATGATAAGGGTCAGGAAATCAAGGTTGCAGGACCTTCTGTTCCCGTTGAGATTATCGGTCTTGACTCCGTTCCCGTTGCGGGTGACGAGTTCAACGCTGTTGAAGATGAAAGAATGGCGCGTACCCTTGCAGAACAGCGTCTTGACAAGGCAAAGAATGAAAAGTTCAAGGCCAATGCATCTGCATCGCTTGATGACCTCTTCTCCAGAATTTCCGACGGTGTTAAGGATCTTAACATCATCGTTAAGGCCGATGTTGACGGCTCTGTTGAGGCTGTTAAGCAGTCGCTTATGAAGCTTTCAAACGAGGAAGTCAAGGTTAATGTTATCCACGGCGCAGTAGGCGGTATTACCGAAAACGATGTAATGCTTGCATCTGCATCCGAGGCTATTATCGTTGGCTTTAATGTTCGTCCTGACCGTAGCGCGCTTGACGCGGCTGACCGTCAGAGCGTAGATGTTCGTACCTACCGCGTAATTTACGAATGTATCGAAGAAATTGAAGCGGCTATGAAGGGTATGCTTGCGCCCAAGTTTAAGGAAAATCTCCTTGGCCATGCAGAAGTTCGTCAGACTATCCGTGTTCCCAACATTGGTACAATCGCGGGTTGTTACATTCAGGACGGTAAGATTTCGAGAAACGCACAAATCCGCGTGGTTCGTGACGGTATCGTTATCTTTGAGGATAAGATTTCCTCTCTCCGCCGTTTCAAGGATGACGTGCGCGAGGTTGCATCGGGATACGAATGCGGCGTAGGTCTTGAACGCTTTAATGACATTAAGGAAGGCGACGTTCTCGAAGCATTTATTATGGAAGAGGTTCAGCGTTAACGCTTGCCTTAAAAACAGATTAAATTATTTGAAAGGAAAGGAGAAACTAAAATTTAGTTTCTCCTTTTTTGCAATATGAGCTTTTTACCGGTTAATAGAAAAGAAATGGAGGCGCTCGGGTGGGCGGATGTTGACTTTGTTTATGTCAACGGCGATGCCTATGTTGACCACCCCTCGTTTGGCGCCGCGATAATTACGCGCGTGCTTGAAAATGCGGGATACCGCATTGGTTTTTTGGCACAGCCGGACTATAAGAGTTGTGATGCATTCAAGGAATTCGGCAGACCGCGACTTGGATTTTTGGTAAGCGCGGGCAATATCGACTCAATGGTTGCACACTATACCGCCGCAAAGAAAAAGCGTTCCGACGACTACTATTCTCCCGGTGGCAAAGCGGGTAAACGCCCCGACCGTGCATGTATAGTGTACACCAACCGTATTCGTGAGGCGTATGGAGATGTGCCGATAATTTTAGGCGGTCTTGAAGCATCGCTTCGCCGATTTGCACACTATGACTATTGGGATGACAAGGTGCGCCGCTCGTTGCTTGTGGACAGCCGTGCGGACATCCTTACCTACGGCATGGGTGAAAACATAATTCTGCGTCTTGCCGAACTTTTGAACCGTGGCGTTCCGATTAAAAAAATCCGCGATGTCCGCGGTACGGTTTTCATTGCCAAAGAGGGCGAAAAACTGCATTTTGATGCGGTGGAAACCTTTGACTATGACGAACTGAAAAGCAATAAAGCCGCCTATGCCAAGGCGTACGGTATTCAGTATAAAAATCAGGATTCCATCTACGGAAAAGCGATAATCGAGCGTTACGGCGACAAGATTTTGGTACAAAATCCGCCAATGCCCCCGCTTGAAAGGGAGGAACTTGACCGCGTTTACGCGCTTCCGTACATGCGCACATACCACCCTATGTATGAAAAAGACGGCGGCGTCCCCGCTATAAAGGAAGTACGCTTTTCGATAACACACAACCGCGGTTGCTTTGGCGGTTGCAACTTCTGCGCACTTGCGTTCCATCAAGGACGCACGGTTCGCTCGCGCAGTATCGAAAGCGTTGTGCGCGAGGCCAAAATCATTACCGAAATGCCCGACTTCAAGGGTTACATTCATGATATTGGCGGCCCCACGGCAAACTTCCGCTACAGCGCATGCAAAAAGCAACTAACCGATGGAGTTTGCGCAGGTCGCAAGTGCCTTGCGCCAACCCCTTGTAAAAATCTTGAGGCTGACCATTCTGAGTATATTGAGC
>JAZQWE010000060.1:0-4701 GCA_045632225.1 Eubacteriales bacterium
TTCATCCACATAGGGAGCATGATAAGCATGATATAAATCTTTTGTCTTTTGGGATTTGCGCGCGAAACCGCATAGGCAAGCGGATATGCAATAAGCAAGCATATCGCTGTTGCAACAAGCGCAAACGCGCCCGAGCGCGCAAAAATAGTAAGGTAACTCGGACTTGCGAGTTCCAAAATATTGCTCATGGTAAACGCGCCGCTTGCATCGGTAAATGCATAGTAAAACACAAAAAGCATGGGCGCAATTATAAACAGTATCGACCAAACGACATGGGGCGCCGCCATGAGTCGCGCCATAAGCGGCTTACTTTGCATCCGCAGTACCCTCCCCGACAGTTTCGTCAAGTTCGTCAAAATATGTCGAATAGTCGCCATAGAGGTTGGAATACTTCGACTTTTTCATAACATGAATCTCTTCGGGAAGAATGCGAAGTCCCACAACCTTGCCGGGTTCTGCATAATCTGTAATCTGATTCATCCACTTGAAACCGTCTACATCAAAGATGATTTCATAGTGAACGCCCTTGAAAGTAACTGTGACTACAACACCGTGAATCGGTACGCTGTCAACATCAACCATGTCAACATCCTCGGGTCGGATAACAACATCGACCGGCTCATCCTTGCCAAAGCCCTTGTCAACACATCTGAGTGTCTGACCCGCAAACTCAACAAGCTCGTCCGCGTGCATGATACCGTCAAGAATGTTACTTTCGCCGATAAAGTCTGCAACAAACGCATTTGCAGGCTCGTTATATATATCCTCGGGAGTGCCAATCTGCTGAATAACACCGTTATCCATTACAACAACGGTATCGCTCATAGAAAGCGCCTCTTCCTGGTCATGTGTTACATAAACAAAGGTAATTCCAAGGCGCTGTTGAATCTTTTTAAGTTCAACTTGCATATCCTTGCGAAGTTTAAGGTCAAGTGCGCCAAGCGGCTCGTCAAGGAGCAACACCTTGGGTTCGCTTGCAAGTGCGCGCGCAATAGCAACGCGCTGTTGCTGACCGCCCGAAAGAGTTTCAATATTGCGGCGCTCAAACCCCTCAAGGTTTACAATGCGGAGCATTTCTTTAACCTTTGCAGAAATCTCTTCCTCACCTTTTTTGGCAAGTCGGAGCGCAAAGGCAACATTTTCATATACATTAAGGTGCGGGAAAAGCGCATATTTCTGAAAGACCGTATTAACTGTACGCTTATACGGAGGAAGATCATTTATCTTTTTGCCGTCAAAAAGCACATCGCCAAAGTCAGGGGTTTCAAAACCGCCGATAATGCGAAGTGTTGTGGTTTTACCGCATCCGGAAGGACCTAAAAGTGTGACAAATTCTTTATCGCGGATATAAAGGTTTATACCCTTGAGAACAGCCGCCACGTCATAGGATTTTGCAACATTTACAAGTTCAATAAGCTTGCTCATCTTCTTAGAGTTTATACACATCCTTTTTAACCGATTAAATAACGCGGAGAACATACCCCCCACATTATTTGTGTTGATATACATTATAGTAAAAATATATACAAAATGCAATAGTTTTTGACAAAAATAGTCGCGTTTTTCGCGGATTTTTTTACCGCTCGCCCAAATCTGCCATTGTTTGCCGCGATTTTCTTTGCAAATGCTCTATTTTTCTCACAAATGCTCTCAAATACTCTCTTTTTCGTAAAAAGTTGCCTTTTCAAGCATTTTAGAATTTCTGCCGAATAAATACACCGAAAAAAGCAACGGATATATGCCGCTTTGTGCCGTCAAAAAGGTGTATGAGGCAAACAAAAACACAAAAAAACCAAAGAAATAGGTAATTATAGATGTGATTTTACTTGCCGCACACGGCCCCTTGAAATATGCAATCGAAACAAATAAAATTCGCCCACCGTCAAGCGGTTCTGTTGGAATTAAATTTACAAGCGCAAGCACAAGACTTGCTATGCCAAAATCAAGAAAATCAAGTCCGAAAAATTTGTATATCAACACGCTGGCAAGCATTGAAACAAGATTTATCACGCATCCCCCAAGGCTCACCGCTATTTCCCCGCCAAGTGAAAGAGTGCTTTCGTCAAACTCCATGCAAAGTCCGAACGGCGCCGGAGTAAAGCGTTTCAATTTGCCGCCAAAAAGTTTGAGTATGACAAGATGTGCACACTCATGTAAAAATATTGCCGCGGCAAGCGGCAACATCATCTCCTTTGCTCCAAGGCAAAATAAAATCTGCGACAAAATGCATACAAATATATATAATGCCCTACTTATTACGCGCATAAATACCGTTATATCGCTCTATATATGCCGCCGCTTTTGCGGCAGTATTGTTATCGTCTGCGAAGTTTTTGTGCTCATCAATACCTAAAAAAGCGGCTACCGCCTCGTTTTCGTCAAAAAAGTTTCGCACACTTTCCGCAAAAGTCGCAAGCGCACCGTCCTCTGTGTTTGCGGCAATATCTTCATACATGCTTATTGATAACACAAATACGCTTACAAGCATCAGCGACAGCACCACAAGTGCCATCATTTCAAATTTGGTACTTTGCATATAATCACCCCTTGATTGATTGTATGAAAAAGCATCTGTTTTCATAACAAAAAAGAGCCTTTCGGCTCTTTTTATTTTTCTGTTTTGTTAAACTTTTCAAATCCAAGTGCCACTATAAATCCACTTATAAGAAGCACTGTTTGCACTAAAAATGATGAAAAACTTTCAAAATGTATCGGCACAAGCGGAAGAGTTGTAGCAACTACAACGCCCAAAATAACATGGGACATTATCGAAAACTTTCTTTCATACAACGCACTGATTGCCTTTGAAAGCAAAATCAGCGCCGCTGCGCCGCCGATTCCAACCGGTATCAGTACGCTAAAATCCAAATTAACCGCACCGTTTACAATCGGTTTAAAGAGTCCGAAAAACTCTAAAACAGTGTACGCACTAAGTCCCGGCAAAACAACACTAACTCCAAAAACAACTCCCGCGCATAAAAACCAGATAAATGACGGGGCCACAACCATTGCAGAAAAGTATTTAAGATACATAAGCAAAGAAAACAAACTCGCAAAACTTGCAAAGAAAGCAATATATGAAGATGGTCTTCGCTTTTCTTTTCCCGCTGTTTTGACAAGCGCAGGGATAGTACCGAGAATAAGCCCCACGAAAACACATTCTGCAAGATTTTTGCAATGTTCCATTACGCCGCCAAGCACATTGATAACCGCTACAAATCCCACAAGTGCGCCAATTCCCACGGGTAAAAGCGTTTTTATGTGTTCCTTCGCTTTTTTCAAAGGCGAAGCAAGCACATCCATAAGCGGTTTATATATCCCAAAAACAACGCATAGCACTCCGCCGCTGACTCCGGGTAAAACCCCGCTTGCACCAAGCAAGAGTCCTTGCAAAAATCCAAGCGCGATATTTCCCGCTTTCTTTCCACCTGTTTTTTCCATCATTTCTCCACCAATATTTACGAAAAGGAGAGCTATTTGCTCTCCTTTAATTTTCTATAAGTATATTTGAGTGACTTTAGCAAATGTGCATTTTCAATCGCTACATAATCGCTGTCGCAAGGTGACAGCGCCACATCTGGACATTTTGCAAGTCGAATACATGTAGGATAAAGCGGACAAAAATTGCAAAGTTCTTTTGAATTAAGTCTTTCTTTAAAACTTGCCTCCGTCGCAGTATCTATAATGCCGCTATAAATGTCACCAATTAGATTTTCCGAAACAAAATGCTCGCATTTTCCGATTTTTCCGTTTGGCAATACCGTCACGCTGTCACTTGAGTCCGCCATGCAAGTATTCACCTTGAAAGCATCATTTATTCCTACAGGTGCAGGTAAAAGCATTTTTTCATCGCAATACCGCTCAAATTCAAGAAATTCTTTTGCGCTGACAGAATTCTTTCCCTTGCCGCCATCATAGTCCATCAAAACTCGCGGATATACCGAAACTTTTTCGTACCCATTGTATCTATCGGCAACATAATCAACAAGTCTATACAAATCATCCTTGTTGTGTGAGCCCATATTTACGCGGATAGAAACCGCTATACCGTTTTTCAGCATTTCCGCAATATTGTCAGTAACAGTTGCAAATGCATTTTCATCGCCGCACACATACGCTTTAGTGGCATTATACACGGCGCTCGTTCCGTCAAGTGTAATCTGCACACTTTTTATGTTCCACTTTTGTGCGGCTTTTTTTGAAACTTCCGCATTAAAAAGATATCCGTTTGAAACGATACTTGCCGCAAAATCAATCCCTGCCGCGAAAAGTTTATCGGAAATAATATCAATCACTTTAAAATTGCAAAGTGGCTCGCCGCCAAACCATGACAAATTCACCTTTTTAGAAGAAGGCGCATTTTTAATGATATAGTGTGCAACATCACTTGCAGTTTTTTCATCCATTGTGAGTTTTTCGCAACCGTGCTCGTAGCAATAAAAGCAACGCGCATTGCACTCCGTTGTGGTGAAAACCGTATAGTTTTGTACCCCGTCGCGTTTATCAAAAAGAGCGACAAAAGCCTCTATCTCATCGCAAAGTTTGATTTCATCATGATCTTCGGGCACAAGATACCAGTTTTTTATCAACTCTTCAGAAATCGCACTCGGCAAAGAAGGCTCACCTTGCAATACAAGATATTCCTCTTCTTCAAGTTCTGCAATTTCGCCGGTCAAGGTGTTGTAAACCACATGCTTTCCA
>JAZQWE010000061.1:0-3712 GCA_045632225.1 Eubacteriales bacterium
TGGTAAGCGCAACGATAATGGCGCCACCGACAAAAACTCGGATATATGCATTTTTAAATACTTTTTTAAATAAATGTTCGCATTTTTCAAGCGCGGTACAAAAAACAACGCTTAAAATTGCGCAAAGTGCCGCCAAAACGATTACCTTGCCAAGCACGCCGAAATCGGTATTCGGGATGCTGATGCCCGCAAATTTGACGGGGTGAAGACCGCAAAATTTTGCAATGAGCGATGCCACAAAGGATGAAACCACGCAAGGTACAAGACCCGCGTAATGCATAACGCCAACACTTGAAACCTCGATTGCAAAGAATGTTGCGGTAACGGGTGTGCCGAAAAGCGCCGCAAAAAGCGCGCTCATGCCCGACATTACGATTGTACGCAAATCTCTTTTGTTAAGTTTAAAGAGTTTGCCCACAGAGTATCCGATACTACCGCCAATCTGGAGCGCGGCACCCTCTCTGCCTGCAGAACCGCCGAAAAGGTGGGTGATGCATGTGGCAACAAAGATAAGCGGAGCCATAACAAAAGGTACGCTTCTGTCTTCTTCGTCAGCCGCCTCGATAACGCGGTTTGTGTCAACGCCCTTTGCCGCATGTGCACCGCGGTAAAGCAAAACTATCAAAAGACCCGCTATAGGCAAAAGCCAGATTAAAAAGTCAAACTTTTCGCGTGTTTCGGTTGCCATATCCACAAGAAGGTGAAAAGCACTACCCACGCCGCCGCCGATTACGCCAAGCAAAGCGCCAAGGAAAACCCATTTGAAAAATATTTTTGTTTCTTTCAGTATTGTCTTTAACTGTTCCATTTTTCTTTCCTTACAATAATATTATTAAGCAACATTATTATATCGCTTTTGCGATTTTTGTCAAGCGTCCCAAGCGATAAAACTGACCAAAAATCCTTTTGGCAAAAGGCATTTTTTTGGCGGCTGATTTTTTAAAAAAATTAGTTAAAAGCCTTGACAAATGTGGAAAAGGATGGTATATTATTCGAGGTTAGCATACGCTAACAAGTATAATTTGTTGAGGGACAGTATGAACTTAATCACCGCAGAAGAAGGAAAAGAATATATAATTGAGCACATTGAAACAGATGATGAAGAGCTTGATGCGTTCTTGTTTTCTCTCGGTTGCTACAGCGGGGAGCCGATTACTGTGATTTCGCGCCGCCGCGGCACCATGGTAGTTTCTATCAAGGAGTCAAGATATTGCATCGACAATCAACTCGCAAAGGCTATTAGTGTTTAATTTTTTTTACCCACGAGTTAGCCATCGCTAATTAAAAAATACACGGAGGATTTTTTAGAGATGAAAATTGCTTTAGCGGGCAATCCAAACAGCGGTAAAACAACCATGTTCAATGCGCTCACCGGCCTTAGCGAAAAGGTAGGCAATTGGGCGGGCGTAACCGTTGAAGAAAAGACACATCCAATTAAAAAAGTATATACAAACGGCCGCGATATTACTGCCGTTGACCTCCCCGGCGCATACTCAATGTCGCCGTTTACCGCAGAGGAGAGCGTTACAAGCTTGTATGTAAAAAACAAAAATCCCGATGCAATCATCAACATTGTGGATGCAACCAACCTTGGCCGTAGTTTGTTTTTTACCACGCAGCTTCTTGAGCTTGGTATCCCCACGGTAATTGCGCTTAACAAGGCGGACATAAATGAGAAAAAAGAAACCGTAATTGATATTGACGAACTTTCAAAAAGACTCGGTTGCCCCGTTGTTGACACTGTTTCGCTTTTGGGCGAGGGGCTTGACAAGGTGGTTGAGGCGGCGACCGCGCTTATTGGCACGGCTCAAAAAGCGCCGTATATTGATGTCGATGTCGACCTTACCGATAAAGAAGCGGTGCAGGCGGCTGACAGAAAACGCTTTGAGTTTGTAAAGGGCATTGTAAACGCGGTTGAAAAGCGCAAGGTACATACAAACGAGAAAAACATTCACGATAAAATCGACGAAATTATCACAAACAAGTGGGTTGGAATTCCGATTTTTGCACTTGTAATGTACGCTGTGTTCTGGGTATCACAATCGGGCCCCGCGGTATGGATTGCAGACTGGCTTGTGGGCATACTTGAGGGTGTTCAGGGCGCTGTAGGCGACATGTTCTCGGGTGCAAACCCCTTGCTTTACTCCTTGCTTATCGACGGCGTAATCGGCGGTGCCATTGCCGTTATCGGCTTTTTGCCCCTTGTAATGGTAATGTACTTCCTTATTGCACTTCTTGAGGATTGCGGCTATATGGCGCGTGCCTCCGTTGTGCTTGATCCCATTTTCAAAAAAGTTGGACTCAGCGGCAAATCCGTTATTCCTTTTGTAATCACCACGGGTTGTGCAGTTCCCGGCGTTATGGCATCGCGCACCGTGCGCGACGAGCGCGAGCGCCGCGCTACCGCAATGCTTGCGCCATTTATGCCCTGCGGCGCAAAACTCCCCGTTATTGCACTTTTTGGCGGCGCGTTTTTTAATGATGCACCTTGGGTTGGCCCCACAATGTATCTTGTCGGCATTGTGCTCATTTTCCTTTGTGCGCTTATTATCAATGCCGTAACCGTGTACAAGGCTAAAAAGTCATATTTTATCATCGAACTTCCCGAGTACAAGTTCCCAAGCATCATTGGCGCGTTTAAGTCAATGTGCCAGCGCGGTTGGTCATACATCGTTAAGGCGGCAACAATTATTTTGCTTTGCAACACCGCCGTTCAGGTAATGCAATCGTTTACATGGAACTTTACTGTAGTTGAAGACGGCGCGGCAAACACCTCCATTCTTGCCTCCATTGCCGCCCCCTTTGCATATCTCATTGTACCCGTTGTCGGTGTGCTTTCGTGGCAACTTGCGGCGGCAGCAATCACGGGATTTATCGCAAAAGAAAATGTTGTCGGCACACTTGCGGTATGCTTTGGCATTTCCAACTTCTTTAATATTGACGAACTTGCAATGGTTGAGGGCGCGGGCGCGGATGTTGGCGCGGTAATCGGCATTTCGGGCGCGGCGGCGCTTGCATACCTCATGTTCAACCTCTTTTCTCCCCCTTGCTTTGCGGCAATCGGCGCAATGAATGCCGAACTCAAGAGCACGAAATGGCTCTTTGCGGGCATCGGACTTCAACTTTCGGTTGGATTTACCGTAGGTTTTATTGTGTATCAGGTGGGCACGCTCATTACAAGCGGTCACTTTGGCGCGGGATTTTATGCAGGACTTTGTGCAATCGCTTTTATGACGGCGGCTGTAGTTGCAATTGCCATCACCTCACAGAAAAAACTCAAAGCCCGTTACGAGGCAAAGAAAAAAGGTGCTTAAATGCTTGAAAATATAATGATAGTTGCCGCAATCGCTTTGATTGTCGGCCTTGCCGCACTTTATGTGTATAAGGAAAAGAAAAAGGGCAACAAATGCATCGGTTGCCCCCACTCATCTTCTTGCAATAAAAACTGCGGCTGTAACAAACAGTAAAAAAATCCGTTCTCTTTGAGAACGGATTTTTCTTTTCGGGATGGTGCTTTGGTACAGCACGCGCACCACTGCCACCGTGCCAAAGCGCCGCGGCGTTGCCGCAACTGTGTTTGTCATTCCCAACACGGTTTTACCACGCTTTTTGCACAAAAACTGTCGCAATCTGTCGCGCATTACAAAAACATTTTTATATAGAGTTTTACAAACTTTTTGTATGTATCAAAGGTGGCAACTTTAAGGCCGAG
>JAZQWE010000062.1:0-3616 GCA_045632225.1 Eubacteriales bacterium
TTTTGGGAGTATAGCCGCTGTCAAGATTCTTTTCTGCATAACTGCGGTATACCCTCTCGCTCTCTGTGAGTGCAACAATAACAAATATCCACAGCAAAAACAGCATTACGATAAACAAAAGCGAAAAACTTTCAAGATGCTTTGCAACAGAGTCAAGGTATCCGCCCATATTAAGCGCGCAAATGTTATAAATGCAATGAAGCGCTATCGAGACAAGGAGTGAACGGCTGACATACACCGCAAAACAAAGCACTACCGATGCAAAAAAGTAAATCGGCAAATTTTCAAGGCTCATGTGCGCGGCGGCAAACAAAAACGATGTGCACACGATGGCGGGCGCTGTGCCGCACTCTTCAAAGGAGGGCATGATAACACCGCGAAAAACTACCTCTTCACAAACAGCGGGGATTATCGCAAAAATCAGCAAAATCAAAGAGCTCGGCGCATTGATTCCCGCATTAACACTTTGAGTCGGTGCCAAAAATCCGATGCGCACAAAAAACATTGAAAGAAGCGAACTGCCAAGCAAAAGTATTATCAACAGCAAAATCGCCGTGGGCACGCTTTTGGCACTTGGCAATGTAAGACGCATACGCTTTGCCGAAATGCCGCCAAAAAGCAATACATAAAGAAGCATTGGCAATGCATAAGTGGCAAACTGCACAGCGCCGCATGTCAAAAGATATGAATTCACATTCATATCAAGACCTGCGATAATTCTATTTGCCGAAAGAGTCAAAAGATATACAAAAATCGCAAGAAACGGCGCCGATGTATATGGCTTTAATTTCATTTAGGTAAGATCCTTTGCTTTGGGCTGTTTGTATTTTCCCTCATCGGGGGAAACATAATTCGCATTATAAAACTCTCTGCGCTTTTTTTCTACGGGATTGCCGTTTGCATCAATGAGGGGCGCATAGTGGCGCTGACGCACCTCGCGCTTGGGCGACTTTTCGATTTTGCGCACAAAATTAACCTTTTTCTCGGTGACAACAATCGCACAGCTTATATCGTGGTCGCTGTAAGGAATCGGAATGTCCGAGAGAAATGCGGAATATGCAACGCCGATTGTCATTGAGGAGTAGAAAAGTGCCTCATTTCGGCGTATGTACTTGTCATAATATCCACCGCCGTAGCCAATGCGTCTGCCATGCTTGTCAAAAAGCAAGCCGGGCATGATAATCATTGTATCCCTTGTGGGAGTAATGAGGCGCTCGGGATCCTTTTTCGGAACCTTTTCACCATACACGCCGTCCTCACAAAGTTCGTCAAGCGATGATACCGCATAAAACTCCATTTCAAAAGTTTCTTTGTCGCAAATCGGAAAACCGACTGTCTTTCCGCGCGAAAGCGCCTCGCGTGCAATGGGGAGAACATCTACCTCACTGCCAAGGGGAGCATAGCAAAGAATAATATCGCAAAGTCCGAAAGAAGCCATTGCACAGATTTTGTTGCAAATTGCCTTTGAATTCTGTTCGCGAAGCTCCTCGGGCATTGCATCACGGAGCATTTTTGCATCGGCACGGCGCGCCGACTTGGGATTTACTAAAATTTCACTCATTTGTAGAGTACCGAGCCGCAAAGATTGTCAGCTACTTCCTTCCCTTGGAAAATTTCAACAATTTTCAAACCGAAATCATGCGAAACGCCCATGCCTGCAGCGGTGAGAATTTTGCCGTCAAGCACAACCTTTTTATCCGAAATGCGGGCGCCATCGAGATATTTTTCAAAGCCGGGGAAACATATTGCCTCTTTATCGCGCAAAAGGCCGCGTCTGCCCAAAATCATGGGGGCGGCGCAAATTGCGGCAATATATGCATTTTTCTCAAGCGCGGTCAGCAAGCATTTTTCAACAATTGTCGACTCGCCGAGATTTGTGGTGCCGGGCATACCGCCGGGGAGCACCATCATGTCAAAATCGCCGAGTTTGTCATTTTTGCAAAGGTCAGCCACAACGGTGATGCCGTGCGAACCGGTAACCTCTTTTTTATCTGTAATGCTGACGGTTTTTACTTCAATGCCCACTCTGCGGCAAAGATCAACGGGGCAAAGCGCCTCGATTTCTTCAAATCCGTCCGCCAAAAAGAAATATATCATAATTTTCTCCTTTGTGTAAATTAGTAGTTTAGCGAAAGTAAAATCGGGACCACAAATCCGTAGGGGATGGCCCCTGGACATCCCGTTTTAACCACGGTTCATGCGGGGCGTGTGATGTCGCCGCCCCCTACAGTGTTTCATTGAAATTTCTTCGCATAAACTATAATTTACCAATACACTCTAACTTTTTTGTAAATCTCATCTGCGATGGATTCGCGGGAGCGCATTTCGCCGCCATTTGTGCAATCAACCTTTTCAAATCCAAGGCGTTCTGCGGCGTACATGCCCGCATCATAGCACTTTTGCATGTACTCCTTATCCATCTCGTGAATATCCTTTTTCGCTCCGCGGCTGTCAACAAGCGAAAGCGAAATTTCGGGGGGCACTATCAAATAAAGCGTGGTATCGGGTTTGGGCAAACCGAGTTTTTCAAACTCATAGTCCCAAAGCCACGAAAGAAAACTTTCCCACTCTTCCTTTGGCAATTTTGAAAGCTGATGAACCGCATTTGCACTAACATAGCGGTTGAAAATGATAACATCATAATCCTCAATGTCGCGCCCCCAATCCTTGCGGTAACTGATGTATCTGTCAACCGCAAAAAATGTGGATGCCGCGTATGCATTTGTATCGGAGGGATTGCCGCCGAGTTTGCCGCCAAGGTACATCTCAACCGCAAAGCATGACGGTTCGCCGTACATTGGGAAACTGATTACTTTTGCGCGCTTACCCGCCTCTTTGAGGCGCGCGCACAAAATATCGCTCTGCGTGCCCTTGCCGCTGCCGTCAAGACCGTCTATTGAAATCAAAATCGCCATCAGCTTAACCTCGCATCGTTGTTAACGACCATTTCTCTGAACTGTGTTTTTGATATAAGCACCTCACGCGGCTTTTGCCCCTCGGGTGCACTTACAAATCCGCGCGCTTCCATAATATCAATTATCTTTGCCGCGCGTCCGTAACCGATTGAAAGTTTGCGCTGAAGAAGTGATGTTGAAATCTTGCCAATATCCGTAGCAATTTCAAGCGCATCGCGAAGTTTGGGGTCGCCGACGCTTTCGTCAAGGTCGCCGCCTTCACCGCCGCCCTTCTTTTGCGACTGGCCGATTGCCTGCGCCTCGCGCTCAATTCTTTCCATGATGTCAGCATCGTATTCGTTTTCGCCCGTGCCCGACTTAACAAAGACGGTAATCTTTTCAACCTCATCCTCGCTTACAAAAGCACCCTGCGCGCGCATGGGTTTTGCAAGTCCGACCGGGTAATAGAGCATATCACCGCGACCGATAAGTTTTTCTGCACCCGCAATATCAATGATTGTACGCGAGTCAACCTGAGAAGCAACGGTAAATGCAATTCGCGAGGGGATGTTTGCCTTGATAAGACCCGTAATGACATCTACAGAGGGTCGCTGTGTACCAATGATGATGTGCATACCCGCCGCACGCGCCTTTTGCGCAAGGCGGCAGATGGAGTCTTCAACCGCGTCGGGCGCGGTCATCATAAGGTCGGCAAGCTCATC
>JAZQWE010000063.1:0-5259 GCA_045632225.1 Eubacteriales bacterium
TACATGTCGATACCGTTTGCAAGGGAGAGGGCAAAGTCTTTTTGCCAAACTTCATTTGAAAGTTTTTTTGCATCGCCCGCATTTGTGATAAATCCGCATTCCACAAGTACCGACGGTACTGTGGTTTTGTAAAGCACCGTATAAGCATCCGCGCCGTTCATCGGCTTTAAAATCACCTTTTTGTCATCGGGGAAACAATCTTCAATACCTTGCTTTAAAGCATTTGCAAACTTTTCATCAAGTTTGCTTGAGTTAGGTGTATTAACTCCGTAGTAAAGTCTTGTGCCGTAAACATCCGGATTGGATACAAAAGAGTCGCAATGAATGGAGATAAAAAGGTCTGCCGCGTTTGCATTTGAAAAACTCGCGCGCTCGCTTGGACCGTATGTGGCCTCGCCGTCATCGTACTCGGTTTCGGGCTTTGTTACACCGTCATGCGTCATTACAACAGTATATCCGCGCTCGGCAAGATATTCTGAGAGGGTGGTAGCAACCGCAAAATTTATATCAGCCTCGGTTATATCGCCGAGGTTTTCTTCATTTAAAGCGCCAACATCCAAAAGTCCGTGCCCCGCATCCACAACTATTAAAATTTGCCCGTCTTCCATTGCGCTGTCGTAAAGCGAGGGTTCTTTTATTGCAACCGTATTGCAACCGGCAAGCCAAAGGCACACAAAAATTAACAAAAATAATTTTTTCACATCGTCACTTCCTTTAAATTTATGATACAAAAAGCGACAATAAAAGTCAATATATTTATTTTGCCAAAGGGGATTGACAAATCTTTGAAGCTGTGTTATCATAACTGTACTAATACAAGTAGTACACAAAGAGGAGGGAACGACAAATGAGCCAAATCACGGTAGATTTGCGAAGCAGAACGCCGATTTTTGAACAAATCGTTGGTTCTGTGCGTGACCTTGTGATAAAGGGGCTGTTAAAACCTGACGAGAATTTACCGTCTGTGCGTGCGCTTGCGGCGGAACTTGCCATCAATCCCAACACAATTCAAAAGGCTTATGCCGAACTTGAAAGGCAGGGCGTTATCTATTCGCTTGCGGGTAGGGGTAACTTTGTCGCATCCGACATTACTTTTATAAAAAGCACACATCGTGAAGAACTTTTGGAGGCGGTTAAAAAAAGCGTAATTGCCGCCGCAGAGTATGGTATCGGCAAAGAAGAAATTGAGAAATTCATCAGCGAAATTGACATGGGAGGAACGGACAAATGATTAAGATAAACGGCGTCAGCAAATATTATGACACGGTAAAATCGCTTGACAGCGTCACAGCCGAAATCAAGGGTGGCTCTATTTTTGGGCTTGTTGGTTCAAACGGCTCGGGTAAATCCACCTTGCTTCGCATAATGTGCGGCATTTTCCGTGCCGATGGTGGGCAGGTACTCTATGACGGAGAAAATGTTTACGAAAACTCCGCCCTCAAGGACAAAATCGTCTACCTTTCAGATG
Source organism: Eubacteriales bacterium (assembly GCA_045632225.1). Classification (GTDB taxonomy): domain Bacteria; phylum Bacillota; class Clostridia; order Oscillospirales; family CAG-272; genus UMGS902. The sequence continues at coordinate 1,469 of JAZQWE010000063.1, forward strand.
ACCAATTCTTTTTGCCAAGCAGTACACTCCTTGACATGGCAAACATGTATGCGGCGGTGTATTCTTCGTTCTCTTGGGAAACTTATGAGCGCCTTGTAAAACTTTTTAACCTTCCAAAAAACCGCAAAATTTCAACTTTTTCAAAGGGGATGCAAAAGCAATCAGCCATTCTCCTCGGACTCAGTGCAAAGCCGAAATATTTGCTCTGCGACGAAACATTTGACGGTCTTGACCCCGTAATGCGCCAACTTGTAAAGCGCATTTTAGCGGAGGAGGTTGCTGAGAGCGGTCTTACCCCCGTTATCGCATCGCACAATCTACGCGAACTTGAGGATATTTGCGACCACATTGGTCTTTTACACAAGGGCGGCATACTTTTTGAAAGTGAAATTGACTCGCTTAAAGAAAACATCCACACCGTTCAGGCTGTGTTCTCGCACGAAGTTGGCACTGATGAACTTGCCGCACTTGATACTGTGTCGATAAAACAGCGCGGCAGCATGGTGACCGCGGTTGTGCGCGGCACAAAAGAAGAGGTTGCGGTAAAGGTGGAGGCACTTTCGCCCGACTTCTATGAGATTATCCCGCTCACCCTTGAGGAGATATTTATAAGTGAAATGGAGGAGAGAGGTTATGACTACGCCAAAGTTGTCTTCTGAAAAACTTATTGATTTTTCGTTTTTAAAAAACCTTATGCGCCGTCGCGGTGCGCACATTTTGCTTGCGTTTTTGACTAACTTCTTTACTCTGTGCGTGCCGATAATCATGACTTTCAGTGGTTTTATCGAGGATTATCCGATAGTAAACGATACATTTATAAGCCGCGCGGTAAGCAGACTTGAAGATATAATGGCAATAAACCTTTTCTTTACATTTGCATTTGCCATTTATCTTGGTGTAATCACCCTTGGGTACATGATGAAGCGCCGTAGCGCACACTTTTACCATGCACTCCCGCAAAAGCGCGAAACCCTTTATATGACAAGCATTGCAAGCGCGCTTCTTTGTGCCGCAATCGGCGCGGCTGCAACCGTTACTGTTGCAACGGTAGAGCTCTTTGTTTTCGGCGTTGCAATAAGCGAGGTTTTAAATACCTTCGTTTTGTTGCTTTTTAAAAACTTTATTTTCTTCATCACAACCTACGCGGTTACCGTTTTTGCGGGCAGCTTTTCGGGTAGTGGAATTGTTCAGGTGCTTATGACACTTGTAATAACGCTATATCCGCTTGTTGCATACTGTGGAATAATTTCGCTTCGCATGGTGTTTGCAACATATTTTGATGCAAACTATTTCTTGGAAAATGATGTTATTCAGTGGCTCTCGCCATTTGCTTATGCAATTATAAATTACCTTGAGCCGATAAAGATTTTGCCAAATGTAATTGCACTTCTTGTCGCCGTAGTGCTTATCCTTGGCGGCAACGAAATTTACCGTCGCCGCGCCATTGAAAACTCGGAAAAACCGATTGTTTTCAAAAAACTCGGTGCGGTGCTAAAGTATATGCTCATGGCGGTTGTCACCGCGTTTGCAGGCCTTTTCTTCTATGCAATCGGATATGGCATCGGATTTATGATTTTTGGCTTTGTAAGCGGCGCTGTGCTCAGTTTCATGCTGTTTAACACCATACTTGAAAAGTCGCCAAAGGCAATGTTCAAGGGCATAAAGGGACTTGCAATTTTCATGGTTGCATTTGCAATATACGCGCTTGTTTTCTGCTTTGATGTGTTTAAATTTGATGAGTATGTTCCAAGTGAAAACTCGATTTCCTATGCAGAGATAAGCATTTCGGGCATGGGGTATGAAGACGAGCGATTTGATGACCCCGAAATGATAAAAGCACTTGCAATCCTCCTTAAAAATCAGCGTGACGGCAACAATGCAAATATCGCATATCCAATGTCAAATTACTATACTTCGTTTACTGTAAATGCGGTAATGTTTAATAATCTTGGCATTCCCGTTGCAAGAGAGTACAGAATATCAAAGTATACTGACGGGGTAGAGGAGTTCTTAAAACTCTATGCAAACGATAAGCGCATGAATGAAGCCTTTTGCGAGCGAATGGACTATCTTGCGCAGATGCGCGATAGCGGCTACGGTGCAGCATACGCAATTTATCTTGGTACATATCGCTATGCAAATGCTTCACTTGACGGATTTGTTGAAATCTACTCCGAGGAGTTTGGAAAGGCGAACTACGAGCGTCTTTCAAAGCCACTTGTCGGACATGTGGCAATGCATGATTTTTACGGCGAACTTACAAGTTTCCCCCACGCCGGTTCATCGTCAAACAGATACTCCATCTTTACAGACTTGCCGATTTATGAGGATATGACAAAAACCCTTGAGTATCTTGAAACAATCGAGGCTTATGATGAAAGCACGGATGAGTATGCAAAGTATTACGATGTTGAGGTTGCTACCGTTGAAAGCATCGAGGAGAAAGTTATGCCCGTTAAAATCGGATATATCTACGATACAAGTAGCCTTGTGAGCGGCGGCGATGCCTTTTCGGTTTACGGATACAATCTTGGCCTTTATAAAAGTGTAGAACTTAGCGAAGAAGACACCGAAAGACTTTATAGCATCGCTAATAAATACCATTTCGGCTATTCTGACTTTAGTACATTCACCGAGATAGACAAGGATGTTGCATTCTGCTTGTATGAAGGCGAATATGACAGAGAAAGAGTAGATAAGTACGGCGAGGGATATTATTCAAACTCCACCTATATTTTCCCACGCGGCAAAGTTCCCGCAGATATAAAAGCGCTTCTGGGATAACAAAAAAGGAGCCGAAAGGCTCCTTTTTAGTTTCCGTATTTTCCGCTTTCGCAAAGGCCGTCAAAGCCGCGTTGGCGAAGCACTTCGTATACCCCAACACAAACAGAGTTTGAAAGGTTAAGGCTGCGCAAACTGTCGCGCATGGGAATGCGGACCACATGGTCAAGGTTTGCCTCGAGAAGTTCTTCGGGCAGCCCCTTGGTTTCCTTGCCAAACATTAAAAATACATTTTCGGGATACTCGATTTCAGTATACGCCCTCGGTGCTTTTGTGGAATAATAGTATATCACAGCCCCCGGATTTTTTGCATTGAAATCGTCAAGACCGTCATAGTATGTAATGTCAAGTTTGTCCCAATAATCAAGCCCTGCACGCTTGAGTTTGCGGTCATCAATGGTAAAACCGAGCGGTCGGATAAGGTGCAAAGCCGCTCCCGTTGCGGCACATGTGCGCGCAATGTTGCCCGTATTTTGCGGAATTTCGGGCTCAAGTAAAACAATGTTTATATCTTTCATTTTCGTTACCTGCTTTCTTAAAACACATCAATTATACTTCTTTTTCGCAATATAATCAAGAAAATTTATGATAAATTTGTGAAAATTCGCATTATATATTCAAATTCGCCTTTATATGTGATATAATAATAAAGATACAAACTAATTCCCGAAAGGAAACGATATAATGGGACTTTTCGCAAAGATTTTTGGTACTTACAGCGACCATCAAGTAAAAAAACTTAAAGTAATTGCAGATAAAATCGAGGCACTTGCCCCCACATACGAGGCAATGAGCGATGAAGAACTTCGCGCGCAAACTGACATTTTAAAGGGCAGACTTGCGGCGGGCGAAACTCTTGACGATATTCTTACCGATGCTTTTGCGGTAGTGCGCGAGGCTGACTGGCGCGTGCTCGGCAAGCGACCTTTCTACGTACAGCTTATCGGCGGCATAATTTTGCATCAGGGCAGAATTGCCGAGATGAAAACCGGTGAGGGTAAAACTCTTGT
>JAZQWE010000064.1:0-1453 GCA_045632225.1 Eubacteriales bacterium
GTCAAATACCGTTCAACATATTTAGCGGTTGTCTTTCGCGGCTAAACACCGCGAATTTCGGCAAAGCCGAAACCGTCAAATACCGTTCAACATATTTAGCTCTGTCATTCTGAGGCTTGCCGAAGAATCTGCGAGCAACGCGAGTCTTAAAACAAAGCAAGCCTTCGGCTTGCAGATCCTTCACTTCGTTCAGGATGACAGACAGAACTCAAAACCAACTAAAAGGAACCATTATCATGATTAACACCCAAGATATTCTTGAAACGATAAATATGATACGCGAGGAAAACCTTGATGTAAGAACAGTTACAATGGGCGTTTCCCTCTATGATTGTGTCAGCGAGGACACAGACAAACTTTGCGCTAACATCTATGATAAACTCATGTACAGCGCGAAAAACCTCGTTTCTACTGCAGAAGATATTGAAAAACTCTACGGTATCCCGATTGTAAACAAGCGTGTTTCGGTTACACCCATCTCTTATATCGGCGGCAAAACAAACCCCGACGGATATGTAAAAATCGCAAAAACACTTGACCGTGCAGCAAGCGACCTTGGCATCAACTTTATCGGTGGCTTCAGCGCACTTGTGCAAAAAGGTATGACCAAGGGCGCTGACGCGCTCATCACCTCTATTCCCGAAGCACTTGCAAACACAAATATGGTTTGCTCCTCTGTAAATGTCGGCTCCACCCGCGCAGGTATCAATATGGATGCTGTTGCACGCATGGGCAGAGTTGTTAAAGAGGCGGCGGCGCTTACCGCTGACCGCGATGCCATCGGCTGTGCAAAACTCGTTGTATTTGCCAACGCCGTTGATGACAATCCCTTTATGGCAGGCGCATTCCACGGTGCAGGCGAAAGCGACTGTGTAATCAATGTCGGCGTAAGCGGCCCCGGCGTTGTGGAAAAGGCTATCCGCAGAGTCGGTCAGTGCGATTTCTCCGCCCTTGCGGATGTTATCAAGAAAACCGCGTTTAAGATTACAAGAGTCGGTCAGCTTGTTGCATACGAGGCATCAAAACGCCTTGGCGTGCCCTACGGCATCGTTGACCTCTCACTTGCCCCCACCCCCGCAATCGGCGACAGCGTTGCTTGCATTCTCGAGTCAATGGGTCTTGAAGTTTGCGGCGGCCCCGGTACCACCGCAGCACTCGCAATGCTCAATGACGCTGTTAAAAAAGGCGGCGTTATGGCATCAAGCCATGTCGGCGGTCTTTCGGGCGCGTTCATCCCCGTCAGCGAAGACGCGGGCATGATTGCGGCGGCAGAATGCGGCTCGCTCACCCTTGAAAAACTTGAAGCAATGACCGCGGTTTGCTCCGTAGGTCTTGATATGATTTGTATCCCCGGCGACACCACCGCCGAAACTATCAGCGGCATCATCGCTGACGAAATTGCCATCGGTATGGTCAACAACAAAACCACCGCGGTTCGCGTTATCCCTGCCCC
>JAZQWE010000065.1:0-7639 GCA_045632225.1 Eubacteriales bacterium
TCTGCCCCGAATGCGGCGACAAATTTGACAACAGCGATGTAAAGTAAAATAAATAACCAAACTCCGCCATTTTGGGCGGAGTTTGTTATTTTTCAGCGTGGTATCGCATACACATATACAAAACGGAGGAAACACCATGCCAAAACATAAATTTGCCAAAATGCCAATGGCGGCGCGTTCTGCCGCTGTTATGGCGCTATTTGCCCTGCTTGCACTTGTACTTTGCTTTATTACCGCAGGCTTTGCCAAAGCAAGTGAAGACCCCACCAAAAACCTTACGCTGTATGGCGAAATCACCTTGATGTTAACAATGTTTCTCTGCGGATTTGTTGGAGCAAAATGTGCCGCAGAAAACCGATTTGCAAGCGGCGTTTGCGCGAGTGGAATGTTGCTCGTTTTGGTGATTGTAGCATCGCTTTTTTTAGGCGGTAATGCCTTTTTAAAATCAGCAATACTTGCAACACTTTCCTTTGCAATCTCAGCCACAGGAGCAGCCATTGGCTCCCGTCAAACCAAACGAAAACATCGCAGATAATAAAAATCCCGCTTTTGCGGGATTTTTTTCGCTAAAACTATTGCAAAATTTCGATAAATGGGTTAAAATAATATGTAACAGTATTGTGGGCGAGTGTATGTGACAACGACCGCGTATCCTCCGGAATTATCCACGCCCCATCTTAAAAAATTCAAAAGTCGTTGAGAAGGATTTTTTACAATGGTAGTAGCAGGAGATTTCAAAAACGGTATTACTTTTGAAATGGAAGGCAACGTTCTTCAGGTTGTTGAATTCCAGCATGTAAAGCCCGGTAAAGGCGCAGCTTTCGTTAGAACCAAGCTCAAGAATGTTATCACCGGCGCTGTAATCGAAAGAACTTTCAGCCCTACAGATAAGTTCGAAAACGCTTATGTAGAACGCAAGGACATGCAGTATCTCTACAACGATGGCGAACTTTACTATTTCATGGATATGGAAACTTTTGAACAGCTTCCTCTTAACGCAGACAAGCTCGGCGATGATTTCAAGTTTGTAAAAGAAGAAATGATGTGCCGCGTTGTTTCCTACAAGGGCAATGTATTTGCAGTAGAACCCCCCACGTTCGTAGAACTCGTTGTTACCCAGACCGACCCCGGCTTTGCTGGTAACACCGCAACCAACACCCTCAAGCCTGCAACTCTTGAAACCGGTGCAGTTGTTAAGGTTCCGCTCTTCATCAACGAAGGCGAAGTTCTCAAGATTGATACTCGTACAGGCGAATATCTCTCCAGAGCGTAAATTTTAAAAACAACGGTGCCGCCATCGGCGGTGCCGTTTTTACTCTAACTTCTCAAGGAGGAAAAAACAATGACCATTACCGAAAAGACCGCATACCTCAAGGGACTTCTTGAAGGCATGAATATCGACGAAACCAAGGCAGAAGGCAAGCTTCTCAAGGCTGTTATCGACACTCTCGATGAACTTGCAAATGACCTCACCGATGTTGCAGAAGATGTTGCAACCCTCAACGATTATGTTGAAGAACTCGACGAGGACCTCGGTGCAGTTGAAGAATTTGTATACTCCGACGATGATGATTGTGATTGCGATTGCTGCGATTGCGACGATGACTTTGATTGCGACGGCGATTGCGATTGCTGCGACGAAGATTGCGATGGCTTTTACGAAGTAGAATGCCCCCACTGCGGTGCAAATGTTTGCTTTGACGAAACCTGCGATCCCCGCGACCTCATCTGCCCCTCTTGCCAGGAAAGATTTGATTGCCTCGAAGCAACCGAAGACAAATAAGTAAAACTAAAAGGAAGTCGAAAGACTTCCTTTTGTTTATTTTCTCTCAAACAAAAAGCCGTTCCCTTTTGGAGAACGGCTTTTTCAATTTATTTTCTGTCAAGATACTCGCATGCAGAAAGTGCCGCAATTGCACCGTCGGAAACGGCAGTTGCAATTTGGCGCACCGTTTTAACACGGCAATCGCCTGCGGTAAAGACACCCTCAGTTCTTGTGCTCATATCATTTTCAGCAGAGATATAACCGTGGTCGAGGGTTACAATCTCAGCAAACGGCTCATTTTCGGGAGCAAGGCCAATCGCAACAAAGACACCGTCGGTTAGGATGGTTTCCTCCTCGGCATCAGCGTTGACAATTTCAACGCCGCAGAGCGTTTCCTCGCCAACAAAGCCCTTAACCGTGCAACCAAAACGAACAGTAACATTGGTCTTTGCCATAAGCAAATCAGCAAGTCGGCGCTCACCGGTAAAGTTGTCAAGATTTTGCACAACGGTAACACTCTTTGAAGTTTCCGAAAGCAAAAGCGCCTCTTGAAGTGCGGAGTTTCCACCGCCAACTACAACAACATTTTTGCCCTCATAAAAAGCGCCGTCACATACCGCACAAAACGATATGCCATCGCCAACAAACTTTGTTTCGTTTGGCACACCAAGGAGTCTGTGCTTTGCACCGGTTGCCAAAATTACCGCGCCACACTCATAATGAGTAACATCGGTAAAGACACTCTTTGTGCCGGTTTGATTGAGGTTTATATACTTAACCTCCTCAACGGCAACATCAGCGCCTTGAGCAAGAACTTGGTCGACCATCTTGTCGGCAAGTTCGCTACCGCTGATACTTTCGTATCCGGGGTAGTTTTCAATCTTTGGCGAAAAGGTCATCTGTCCGCCAAAGCCGTTTTTTTCGATAATAAGCACGCGCTTACCTGCGCGGAGCGCGTACAGTGCGGCGGTAAGCCCCGCAGGGCCACCGCCGACAACTATAATGTCATACATTGACTTTTGCACCTCTTTGTGCGATAAATTCGCGAACGCCTACAACATTCATATACTTCTGAAGGCGATCACCGTTTGCAACGATGAGTGCAGGAACCTGCTTGAGACCAAGCTCTGTTGCCATCTCTTTATTGTCCTCAACATAGAGTTTATCAAACTCAACGCCCGCATCTTCAAGAAGTTTTGCCGCAATCTTGCAATTGGGGCAAGTCTTGGTTGTAAAGAGAACAATGCGGGATGCGGTGGGCATATCAGTGCTTACTTCATCAGCGCAGCACTCGCAAGTATCTGCGGGACCGGTGTGCTTGAGCACGCTGGTTTCGAAATTATAAACTTTGCGTTCCTTGAACTCCTGGCTCTTACCGTCGTTCCAGTTCTGTACGGGACGGTAGTAACCGGTGATACGGCTGTAAACCTCGGACTTTTCGCCGCAATGAGGACATGTATAATGCTCACCTGCGAGATAGCCGTGAGTACGGCAGATGGAGTATGTGGGCGAAAGTGTATAATAAGGAAGCTTGTAGTTTTCTGCAATCTTGCGAACGATGTTTGCAGCCGCCTTCCAGTCAGGAAGACGCTCGCCAAGGAATGCATGGAATACAGTACCCGAAGTGTAAAGGGTCTGGAGCTCGTCCTGAACATCGAGTGCGGAGAATACATCCTCGGTGTAACCAACGGGGAGATGTGAGGAGTTGGTGTAGTAGGGTGCGCCATCCTCGCCGCCGCCCGCGGTAATGATATTGGGATAGTGACGGAGGTCATGCTTTGCAAAGCGGAATGCAGTGGACTCTGCGGGAGTTGCCTCAAGGTTGTAAAGGTCGCCGTACATTTCCTGATAGTCGGAAAGACGGTTACGCATGTGGTTGAGAACTTCCTTTGTGAATTCCTGCGCACCGGACTTTGTAAGGTCCTCTCTAATCCATCTTGCATTCATGCAAGCCTCGTTCATACCAACAAGACCGATGGTTGAGAAGTGGTTTTCAAATGTGCCAAGGTAACGCTTGGTGTAGGGATAAAGTCCCTCGTCCATAAGTTTGGTAATAATCTTACGCTTGATGGAGAGTGAGCGTGCGGAGATGTCAAGCATGTGGTCAAGGCGCTTGTAGAAGTCTTCCTTGTCCTCGGAGAGGTATGCAATACGGGGCATGTTAATGGTAACAACGCCAACGGAACCGGTGGACTCACCGCTACCGAAGAAGCCGCCGGACTTTTTGCGAAGTTCGCGAAGGTCAAGACGGAGTCTGCAGCACATGGAACGAACATCGGAGGGTTCCATATCGGAGTTGATATAGTTTGAGAAGTAAGGAGTGCCGTACTTGCTGGTCATCTCAAAGAGAAGACGGTTGTTTTCGTTTTCGGACCAGTCAAACTCGCTTGTAATGGAATAGGTGGGAATGGGGTACTGGAAGCCACGGCCATGCGCGTCGCCCTCAATCATGATTTCAAGGAATGCCTTGTTAATCATGTCCATTTCAGCCTTACAGTCACCGTAGGTAAAGTCCATATCCTTGCCGCCTACGATTGCGGGCATGCTTTCCATATCCTTCGGAACTGTCCAGTCAAGAGTGATGTTGGAGAAAGGTGCCTGAGTACCCCAACGCGAGGGGGTATTTACGCCGTAAATGAACGCTTCAAGTGCCTTTTTAGTCTGCTCGTAGGTAAGCTTGTCCGCCTTAACAAAGGGAGCAAGATATGTGTCGAAAGAGGAGAATGCCTGAGCGCCCGCCCACTCGTTCTGCATGATACCGAGGAAGTTAACCATCTGGTTGCAAAGAACGGAGAGGTGCTTTGCAGGAGCGCTTGTCATCTTGCCGGGGATGCCGCCAAGACCCTCTTTGATAAGCTGTTTGAGTGACCAACCTGCACAGTAACCGGTGAGCATGGAAAGGTCGTGGATGTGAATGTCCGCACTTCTGTGAGCCTGCGCGATTTCGTTATCATAAACCTCGGAGAGCCAGTAGTTTGCGGTGATTGCACCGGAGTTGGAAAGGATAAGACCGCCTACAGAATAGGTAACGGTGGAGTTTTCCTTAACTCTCCAGTCAGTAACTTTAACATAGGAGTCAACAATTTCCTTATAGTCAAGAATTGTGGACTTGAGGTTGCGGAGCTTTTCGCGCTGACGGCGGTAGAGAATGTATGCCTTTGCAACTTCTGCATAGCCGCCCTGAACAAGCACTTCTTCAACGCTGTCCTGAATATCCTCAACTGCAATAAGGTCATCTTTAATCTTAGCCTCAAAGTTTGCAGTTACCTTGAGAGCGAGAAAGTCTATAATGTTTGGGTGGTACTTAACTTCACAAGCTTCAAACGCCATTTCAATGGCCTTTGTAATCTTGGATATGTCAAAATCCACAATTTTATTGTCGCGTTTTCTTACATGATACATAAAAGCCGTCCTCCATACGATATTATATCTAAACATTTCTTTTTTCGTGCATAGATACAATACCATATAAACGACGGCTTGTCAATAGAAAACACAATATTTTGGAATATAATTTTTATTCAGACACTATATCTTGTGGTTATCCGCGAATTACAGTATTTGGCAAAAACTCTCTTGCGGCACTCAAAAGTGCCTCTAAATGCTCGTTTGAGCATGCAAATTCGGGTGCTTTTTCGCCACCCGCAACGATGTCGCCGGAGTCCTTAAAAGGCTGTAAATAGTAGGCTTTAGCGCCCTTTATCCACTCTCCGATAGCGCGCATATCCTCCACCGTGTGCATGTTTCCCGTAACAGTTGTGCGGAACTCATAATCAATTGTGGTATTTAGTAGTATATCCACGGATTTTTGCACCTTGGCCACTATATCTTGTGGTACCCCTGCCGTAATGGCATATTTTGCGGATGAATTTTTAATATCCATTGCAACATAATCCAAAATACCCTCATTTATAAGTTCTTCAAGACGCTCGGGAAACGAACCGTTTGTATCAAGTTTAACCTCGTAGCCAAGTGCCTTGATTTTGCGGATAAAATCGGCAATATCCCGCTGAAGCAGGGGCTCGCCACCCGTAATGCAGACACCGTCAAGCAAGTTCTTGCGCTTTTCAAGGTATTCAAGAATTTCCTTTTCATCTATAGCGGACTCGCTCGGGCGCACCACAAGCCCCGCATTATGACAGAACGGACATCTGAAATTGCAACCGTGGGTAAACACTATTGCGGCTGTTCTGCCCGGAAAATCAAGCAAAGTGAGTTTTTGATAGGCCTCGATATGCATAATATTCTCCTCTTTTTTCATATATATTTATAATAACATGGCTTGAAGATTATATCAAGGGCATTTTTTGCATGTTTTACTTTCAAAAACTTGCAAAATATGCAAAAAAAGGGTTGAAATTAGCGAAAAATGCTGATATAATGACATTATCAATTTTAAAAAGTTGCAAAGGAGTAAATCTTATGCTTAAGAATGAATATTTAAAGAAAGTTTTCGCCGATGTTGAAAAGCGCAACGCAGGCGAGCCCGAATTTCTTCAGGCAGTTACCGAGGTTTTTGAATCCCTTGAGCCTGTAATTGATGCTGACCCTCGCTTTGAAAAGCACGGCATCATGGAAAGAATTGTAGAACCCGAAAGAATGATTACATTCCGCGTTTCGTGGGTTGATGACAACGGCAATGTTCAGGTTAACCGCGGCTTTAGAGTACAGTTCAACTCTGCAATCGGTCCTTACAAGGGCGGCCTCCGTTTCCACCCCTCCGTTAACGCTTCCATTATGAAGTTCCTCGGCTTTGAGCAGACATTTAAGAACAGCCTTACCAGCCTTCCCATGGGCGGCGGCAAGGGCGGTAGTGACTTTGACCCCCGCGGTAGAAGCGACGGAGAAATCATGCGTTTCTGCCAGAGCTTTATGACCGAACTTGCAAAGCACATCGGTGCTGATACCGACGTTCCCGCAGGTGACATCGGTGTAGGTGCAAGAGAAGTTGGCTACCTCTTTGGTCAGTACAAGCGCCTTCGCAACGAATTTGTCGGCGTTCTCACCGGCAAGGGCATTACATACGGCGGTTCTCTCATCCGTCCCGAAGCAACCGGCTTTGGTGCAGTTTACTACACCGTTAACATGCTTGAAAGCTTTGGCGAAAGCGTAAAGGGCAAGACCTTTGGCGTTTCCGGTTTCGGTAATGTTGCATGGGGTACTGTTAAGAAAGTTAACGAACTCGGCGGCAAGGTTGTTACCATCTCCGGCCCCGACGGATATATCTATGATAAAGACGGTGTTTGCACCGAAGAAAAGATCAACTTCATGCTTGAAATGCGCGCAAGCGGCCGCGACAAGGTTCAGGACTATGCTGACAAGTTCGGTGTTCCCTTCTTTGCAGGCAAGCGTCCTTGGGGCGAAAAGGTTGACATTGCAATGCCTTGCGCTACCCAGAACGAAGTAGGCATTGAAGATGCAAAGAACCTCGTTGCAAACGGCGTTAAGTACTATGTTGAAGTTGCAAACATGCCCACCACCGCAGAGGCTGTAGAATACCTCAAGGCAAACGGCGTTGTAATTGCTCCTTCTAAGGCTGTTAACGCGGGCGGCGTTGCAGTTTCCGGCCTCGAAATGAGCCAGAACTCCATGCGCTACTCTTGGACCGCTGAAGAAGTTGATGCAAAACTCAAGCAGATTATGTCCAACATCTACAAGAACTCCTACGATGCAGCTGAAAAGTATGGCATGAAGGGCGACCTTATCGCAGGCGCTAACATCGCCGGCTTCCTCAAGGTTGCTGAAGCAATGATTGCACAAGGCGTTGCATATTAAATAAGACAAATCCTCGCACCTATAGCTGCGAGGGTTTTTTTGTTGCTTAACCCAACAAAAAGTGCTACAATAACATTAAAGGGGATGGAGCAGGGGCAA
>JAZQWE010000066.1:0-5919 GCA_045632225.1 Eubacteriales bacterium
AGACGCGCGGTGTGAAGCAAGTCGCCCTTTGCGCTGTCGTATGATGAAATGAAAGGGGGGAGGAGCTTGATACCGCCGCTGCGACGGGCAAGGTCCCAGTCTTTACCTGTGCCGATGTGGTCCATCAGCGATTGGTAGTTATAGTTGGTGATAACTCCGACCTTGGTGATGTCGGAGTTAACCATGTTTGAAAGTTCAAAGTCAATCATGCGGTATCTGCCGCCGAAAGGAATGGAGGCAATGGCACGGTGGCGTGTGAGTTCGGGTACCACATAGTCGTGTATATTAGAAAAAATCAATCCAATTGCATTCATCGTCAATTCCTCCTTATTCCTGAATCATAGCGCCGGCCTCAACAATTGCGCCCGCTTCAACTTTAAGGCCGTTGCCGATAACGGCGATGCCCTTTGCGCTTTCTTTTGACTCGCCGACCTTTGCGCCTTGTTCAACTGTAATATTTTCGTCGAGGATGGAGTAAACAACGGATGCATCCTTGCCGATATATGTGTTTGCCATGATAACGCTGTCCTTTACGACAGCGCCTGCCTCAACGGTAACACCGCTTGAAAGCACGGAGTTGATAACGGTGCCGTTAATTTTACAACCGTCTGTGATGATGGAGTTGAGAATTACAGCGCTCTTGCCAACATACTGGGGGGGAGAAACGGATGTGCGCGAGAAAATCTTGCCGTCCGACTCATCATTCATGGAGAACTCGGGGTTATCGCCAAGGAGGTCCATGTTTGCCTGCCAGAGAGAATCAATGGTTCCAACATCTTTCCAATAGCCTTCAAATGGGAATGCAAACATTCTTTCGCCTGCAGCGAGCATGTTCGGGATAATGTTTTTACCAAAGTCATTGGAGGAATTTCCATCAGCCTCGTCTGCGATGAGATATTCTTCAAGAGCTTTTTTGTTAAAGATATATATACCCATGGATGCCTTGGTTGAGTCGGGTTCCTTGGGCTTTTCGGTGAACTTGTAAATCTGACCGTCGTCATGTGTGGTAAGAATACCGAAGCGACTTGCTTCTTCAAGCGGAACTTCAAGTACAGCGATGGTGCATGCCGCATTCTTTTTCTTGTGATAACGGAGCATTGCATCATAATCCATACGGTAAATATGGTCACCCGAAAGGATGACAACATATTCAGGGTCAAACTGATTTATAAAAGCAAGGTTCTGGTAAATTGCATTTGCGGTGCCCTTATACCAGTCAGCTTTCTTCTGTCCTTGATAGGGAGGAAGAATTTTAACACCACCGTATGTACGGTCAAGATCCCAAGGAAGGCCGTTGCCGACATACTCGTTAAGTACAAGGGGTTGATACTGAGTAAGAACACCCACAGTATCAATACCCGAGTTAATACAGTTGGAGAGGGGGAAGTCGATAATGCGGTACTTGCCGCCAAATGTTACCGCAGGCTTTGCAGTGGACTTTGTAAGTGCGTACAAACGCGAGCCCTGACCGCCCGCAAGCAGCATGGCAACACATTCTTTTCTTTTCTGGTTCATAATCCTTACCTCCACGATTTATATAATTTTATTTTTAGTTTTTGTGACAAAAATCATTCAACCTGTCCGACATGAACAGATTTAAGAGCCTTGTTAAGGGTATTTGCCATTTCTTTTCTTGTGCAGTTGGGGCGAAGCTCAAAAACTTTGTTGTCAAGCATTACAAATCCCTTTTTTGCAATGTTTTCGGTGGGAGTGAATGCAAATCCCTCACCCTCGGAATAAAAGCCTACAAGCAAACCGAGGTTTTTGATAGCCTCGCTGTAAGAACGAGCCTTGAGGTATGTCTGAATGCTCGGCGGCATATCATCTCTTGCGTCCTCGCTGTCGCACTTGTCAAAAAGGCGGTTTACAAAGTCGCAAAGCATTTCATCCGAATAGCCGGGCATCAATAAAAACAAGCGGTCTATCGGGCGCTTGCCGTACTTTTCGGAGGGACCGAAGGGGGCGCCGTACAACGCTTTGTTTTTATCGATGTAAATGTTAATAATCTTATAATCCTGTGCCATGTTATGCTCCTCAATATTCTATATTATATTATAACATATACATTATATCATAAAAAGACACAAAATGCTGTAAAATTTTGAAAATATTTCTGTATCGGTTTGTTTTTATGTATATTGGTTGCAAAAATGTGAATTTTTGTGTGTTTTTTGCGTAAAAAACGGACAAAAGTAACATGATTTGTATTGGTTTGGTTGAAAAAAATAGGAAAATTTTACAAAACTGTTGCACCTTGTTTTTGGGGATGGTATAATTTTTATGTAAAATTTATTTTTCAGGAGGAGAAGAATATGCGTAAACTCTCTTTGGTTTTGTGTGTATTTGTTCTTTTGTCATGCCTTTGCCTTTGTGCATTAGCAGTTGAAAATACCGCTACTATGCGCTGGGACGACGAGGTATCAACCAATCTTTCAAGCGGCTATCCCCGTATGGCACAGCGTGCAGACGGCAGATTGCTTATGACTACTGACGGCGGCGCTCTTTTGTACAGCGATGACAAGGGCGCAACTTGGACAAAGCATTCCACCCGTATAGTTGCAAATGCATCTACCAAGATAAACTATACAAAAGACGGCACTACCTACAGTATTGAAATGAACAGTGATTCATCAAAGCCGACTATTTCGCGCGCAAACTTCCAGCCTTTCGTTTTGGAGGACGGTACTGTATTACTCGGCTACCGTTTCCACACCACAAGATATACCGAGGGTGATCCTTTTTATACCTCTATTCGCGTAATGTACTCAACCGATGGCGGTATGACTTACGCAAATGAAGAAATTCTTGTTGAAGATCTTGCATATTCTTCAAACGGTTTCTGGGAACCCTACTTTGTTCAGATTGATGAAAATACAATCGCTTGCTACTATGCAGACGACCTTAATGTATACAAATCTGCACAGCAGAGAATTGCTTATGTAACATACGATATTCCCACCAAAACATGGGATAAGACCCCTAAGGTTGCAATATACCGCGGTGGACAAGGCGGAATGAGCACCCGTGACGGTATGCCCATGGTTGCAACTCTTTCCGATGGCTCTTTTGCAATGGTAGTTGAGGCGCAGGACTTTGCAAGATGGATAAACACCGAAACAAATTCTACTTTCGTTGTTGGACTTTCTCTTTCGAAGGACGGCAGAACATGGAGCGACCCCGTGCCGGTATTCGGCCCCAAAGACCTTAAAGCAGGTAAACTCTGCGCGGCCCCCTCTATTGCGGCTTTGCCCGACGGCAGAATTATCATTACATGTCAGACCGATGACTCATACACCGGATCTTACGGAACAGAGGCTACCTACAAGCGTGCAATGGGTGTAGCTATTTCCGATGCTCCCATTACTGCTGATACCGTTCTTACTGCGATTGACCACAAAAATCCCAAGGCAGACGGTGCGGCCGTTGGTTTTACCAGACTTGAAAATGTATTTAACTACGGCGAAAATGTTTATTCTGTATGGAATGCCGCATTCAACTCCGGTAACGACATTTATCTCCTTGGAACAGCCGGCACCAATACCGAAAGCGGTAGCCGTACAAACAACCACATCCGTTTGCGCCACCTCACCGCGTTTGCAAACGAAAATGAAGTTGCAAGTTATGACAATGTGGCTGACCGCGCGGGCGAAAACAAGTTTTCTGCGGCTTACGGTACTGCTAAAAACGGTACTGTAACTCTTGGTGTTCCCATGGGCATTGCGGCAAACAAGGCTAATGTATATCGCATGGACGGCGGTGTATATCTCACCAAGATGGATGTAACAGCCGAAAACGGAGCGCTTACTTTTACCGATGACGGCGGATATTACGCAATCAGCGATAAAGAACTTGTAAATTACGGTGATGCAACCGGCGACGGCGTTGTCGGCATTAAAGATGCTATCCGTATTCTCAAGCAGATTTCCGCAAATGTTGACGGTACGGATATTGCCGCATGTGATATGAACGGTTCGCTTAGCATTGATATTGCGGATGTGCTTGCAGTAGTTCGCAAGGTTATTGGATAATGAATTGCCAAAAGCAAGCCGAAAGGCTTGCTTTTGAGTTTTTGGAGGACTAATGGTAAGGTTTTATAAAGCGATATGTTTGGTGGCGGTGATTTTTATGTTTACTTTAAATGTATTTTGCTTAAATGACGATGCCACATTGAAATGGCTTGAAGAAAGCCATAATTACGGCATGAGCGGTTATCCTCGCTTTGCCACCCTTGCCGACGGAACAATACTTATAACCGCGGACAACGGTCGCATTTCATACAGTACGGATAACGGCAAGAGTTGGATTAAAATCGCCACTCCGCTCACCGAAAATGCGGCAAGCGGAGTTACAAGTGCTTCGGGCGAATATCATAAACTCATCCGTGCAAATTTTCAGCCTTATGCCCTTGATGACGGCAGGGTGTTTTTAGGCTACCGCTCGCATACAAATACCGACAATTACACCAAGGGTGAGGAGTTTTACACCTCAATAAGACTCATGGTTTCGCATGACGGGGGCAGAACTTTTGACGGTGAAAAAGTGCTGATAGAGCAGACAACCACCGACGGAACATACGGATTTTGGGAGCCGTTTTTCATGCAGATTGATGAAGATACAATTGCATGCTATTACTCTGATGACCTGAATGTGAAAAGCAAAAAACACTCACAACAGCGCATTTGCTACCTTACATATAGTATCTCCCGTGATGAGTGGAGCACAGAGCCTGCCGTTGCAATTTACCGCTCGGGCAAAACCACTCGCGACGGCATGCCAATGGCAACAAAACTCTCTGACGGCTCTTTTGCAATGGTGGTGGAGGCGCAAGATTTTGCGCGTTGGGTAAATATCAAATATCACTGTGTATTTGTTGTCGGACTTTCTCTTTCCAAGGATGGCAGAACTTGGAGCGACCCCGTGCCGATATATGCCCCTGCGAAACTCAACAGCGGTCATGTGTGCGCCGCTCCGTCAATTACAACACTCCCTGACGGCAGAGTGGTTATTACTTGCCAATCCGAAACCGATTCAAACAATCAAGTCGGAGCTGTGGGTGAGTATTCAAGAGTGTTCAACGCCATAATTTCAAACGGTGTAATCACTTCGGATACGGTATTTACACCCGTGAAAGGTGCGCTTGCCGCAAACGGTTTTACCAAACTTGACGGTGTGTTTAAAAGTGTTGAAAACGGCTATCAGATATGGAATGTTGCGTGTTGCAACGGCAACTATCTGCTTTTAGCGGGCACAGCGGGACACACCAAAAGCGACGGTAGTCGCGCCGGCGCAAATATAGCGCTTCGCCGTGCTGAAGTGTTTGCAAAAGCGGCAGATGCCGAGGCCTTTTACGCCGCACGCGCGCTCTCTGCAGGGCATGCATTTACAGCGGTTTATGCAAACGAAAATGACGGTAGAGTTGCCTTTGCAATTCCCGTGGTTTTAAAAGGTGCTTCCCCCATGGTTTACCGACTTGACGGTGACAAAACCCTATTGATGGATATTTCCGTTAAAAACGGAGTTATCTCATTTAAAGACGGCGGCGGATTTTATGCTGTTACAAGCGCATGCCTTAACGGAAACGGCGATGCTGACAAAAACGGCAAGGTGGATATTATGGACGCGCTTGCAATTGCCAAAAAACAGATTGCAAACATTGACGCATCGGATGTAAACGGCGACGGAAATGTTGATTTAAACGATGCATTTCGTATTATAAAGGGGAAGTTTTAACTTCCCCTTTACTTTTTTGGCTAAATAAATTATAATCATATTGTTAAAGATATAATTACGGAGGATTATTATGGCAAACATCGTTTTCCCTTTTGGAAAAGAGAAAATTTCACATAATTTTGATGATGGAAGACTGAGTGGTGTTCTCACCTCCTCGCTCCATGCTTACAACGCAAAAGATACCGAGGA
>JAZQWE010000067.1:0-8029 GCA_045632225.1 Eubacteriales bacterium
CCCCTTCTGGGGAAGGCTTTTAGATGAAGATTTTCGCTCATAAAGAGCGAAAATCAACTATAAATAGCCTTCTCCTGCGGGAGAAGGTGTCACGAAGTGACGGATGAGGAGTCCCTTACTTCGCATAAACTATAATTTATCGTATAGCAAAAGCCGCTCTCCCAAAGGAGAACGGCTTTTTAAATTGCTATGATACCCATGGCGCCCCCATTCATCGCCTTTTTAGCTTTTAGTTCGGGCGCCTTTGGTCTTTGCCTTGCGGCAAAGACTTTTTAAATTGCTATGATTCCCATCAAGGAACCGCGTTTTTCGCCCATACGGCGATGGGAATAGAAAAGTTCTGCGTTATCGTAGGTGCACTCTGTACAAAGGTCTATATGCTCCTCTTTAATGCCAGCACGAATAAGCAATGTCTTGTTCACCTCGCCAAGGCCAAGGAGGAATTTGCCCGGTGTGGCTGTTGTGCGCAAATGCGAAAATGTGAGATTTGCCTCACCGACAACCTCAAGCACAGCCTTTGCAACCTCCTGCCCCACCTCATAATTCGCCATTGAAATATGGGGGCCGATTGCAACCTTAATATCCTCTGCCGATGCACCTAAAAAGCACATTTTTTCCACAGTTTTGCCAACGATGTCGCCAACGGTACCGCGCCAACCCGCGTGGACCGCCGCGATAACGCCCGCGCCGTAGTCCGCCATCAAAATCGGCACACAGTCGGCAACTCGCACACCGAGTGCAACTCCGCGCGAATTTGTGACAAGCGCATCCCCCTCAAAAGTGGCGGGGGTATATATACCGTGGCCACAGTTGTCACGCGTAACCTCGATAATATTTGTCGAGTGTATCTGCGGCATGATGATGAGTTCGTCAGCATCAATATCAACCGCCTCGCAAAGGCGCTCTATATTCTTTTTTACAATTATATCCTTGTCACCGCGGTAAAATCCAAGGTTTAATGACTTTGTATATTCAAGTTTTGAAAGCCCGCCAAGCCTTGTTGAAAAGCCGTGGCGAACGGGATAAAGCCCCTCGGAATAAAAATAGGTAACGCCGTTATAATCTGTGCGTTTTTGCATGGTTAAAGTTTTCCTTTAAAGAGAAAATAGTTTTATCATTTTTATTGCCTTGCCATCCTTATACTCGCGCACCTCGCCAAGGGCGAAAAATCCGCTCTCGTCATAAATGCGAAGCCGTTTGCCAAGGTCAAAGTTCTTGCCGATTTTTTTGAGATATATCTCGCAACCGCTTTTGCAAAGTTTCGCAAAAAACGGCGCAAGAGTTACCTTTTCCACATCTTCAAATGCACTTTCAAGCGGCAAAAGCAGGCTTATGCGCTCCTCATAACTCATGGCCTCAAGCTCCTCTAAAGTATACGCATTTTCAATTGAAAATGCGCCGCTCTTTGTTCTGCGAAGTGAGGACATGACAGCGCCACAGCCAAGTGCTTCACCGATTTCGGTGATGACCGTGCGAACATAGGTACCCTTTGAAACCTCAAGCGAGAGCGAATACTCACACTCGCTGATTTTTTCAGCCTTGCACGAGTAAATCTCAATAGGGCGGGCAGGCACCTCAACCTCAACGCCGTCGCGCTGATAGTCAACAAGTTTTTTGCCGTTCACCTTGATTGCGGATGTCATAGGCGGCTTTTGCATGCGGCATCCAACCATTGCCGCCGCCGCCAAAAGCACCTCGTTTTCACTTGGAATCTTTGCGCCCGTATCCGAAAGTGTACCGTCAGTATCACCCGTTTCGCTCGTTTTGCCAAGGATGAAAGTCGCTGTATAAGCCTTATCATGCTCGCTTAAATACTCGTTTGCTTTTACGGCTCTGCCGCAAAGCATGGGGAGCACGCCCGTGGCAAGCGGGTCAAGAGTGCCCGTATGGCCGATTTGGCGCGTATTCATAAGCCGACGGAGCTTTCCCACCGCGTCATGCGAGGTAAAGCCCTGCGGCTTATCAATCACCAAAATTCCGCTGAAAGGCGCGGGAGTTCTATTCATTGTCTTCTTTTGCGATTACTGCAAGACCAAGCTCTTCAAGTGCGCCCGCATCGGGAAGACCGGGAGCCTTGCTCATGAGTTCGGATGCATTTTGTACCTTGGGGAATGCGATAACATCGCGAATGTCCTCAAGACCGAGAAGGAGGGTTACAAGACGGTCAAGACCGAATGCCATACCGCCGTGAGGAGGTACACCGTACTTGAACGCTTCAACAAGATAGCCGAATTTTTCCTGAGCATCCTCGTCGGAAATGCCGAGCGCCTTGAACATCTTGCTCTGGATTTCAGCATCGTGGATACGGATGGAACCGCCACCGAGTTCGGTGCCGTTGAGCACGATGTCATACGCGATTGCGCGGCATGCACCGGGATCGGTATCAACCTTGTCAATATCATCGGGATTGGGCATGGTGAAGGGGTGGTGCTTTGCATAGTATCTGCCGTCATCCTCGGAGTACTCGAAGAGCGGGAAGTCGGTTACCCACATAAACTTAAAGTCTTTGGGGTCAAGAAGACCGAGTTTCTTTGCACAATGGCAACGGAGTGCGCCAAGGGTGTCAAATACAACAGAATCCTTGTCTGCACAAACGAGGATAAGGTCGCCGTCGGAAAGTTCCATGCGCTGTGCAATTGCCTCATTTTCCTCTGCGGAGAGGAACTTTGCAAACGAAGAAGAAACCTCGCCATTTGCCATTTTGGTCCATGCAAGACCCTTTGCGCGGTAGGACTTTGCAAAGTCTGCAAGCGCATCAATTTCCTTGCGGGAGAATGCCGCGCCGCCCTTTACATTGATAGCGCGAACACTGCCGCCGTTTGCTACAGCACCTGCGAATACCTTAAACTCGGTATTTGCAACGATGTCGGAAAGGTTCTTGAGTTCAAAGCCGAAACGAAGGTCGGGTTTGTCGGAGCCGAAGCGCTCCATAGCCTCTTTATATTCCATGCGGAGGAAGGGAGTTTCAATGTCAATGCCGAGCATTTCTTTCCAAAGTTTCTTGAGGAAACCTTCAGTAACATTGATAACATCATCCTGCTTAACAAAGGACATTTCAACATCAATCTGTGTAAACTCGGGCTGACGGTCTGCACGAAGGTCCTCATCGCGGAAGCAACGCGCAATCTGGAAATAGCGGTCAAAGCCCGATACCATGAGGAGCTGCTTGTAAAGCTGAGGCGACTGAGGAAGCGCGTAGAACTTGCCGGGGTGAACACGGCTGGGAACGAGGTAGTCACGCGCGCCTTCGGGCGAGGGCTTGATGAGATTGGGAGTTTCAATATCGATAAAGCCGTTATCCGCATAGTAGTTACGCGCGATGTTTGAAACCTTGGAGCGCGCAATGATATTGCCCTGAAGGTCGGGGCGGCGGAGGTCGAGATAACGGTAAGTAAGGCGGAGTTCGGGACGAACAGCGCTGTTTTCTTCAATTGCGAAAGGAGGTGTCTGCGCGCTTGCAAGAATGCGAAGCTCGCTTACTGCAACCTCGATTTCACCGGTGGGAATGTTCTTGTTTACAGCACCCTCTCCGCGTGCGCGAACAGTACCCTTTGCAAGAAGAACAAACTCACTTCTCACGGTGAAAGCAGTGTCAAATACCGTGCGATCGGTATTTTCGTCAAATGCGAGCTGCAAAATACCGGAGCGGTCACGAAGGTCGATAAAGATAAGGGAGCCGAGGTCGCGCTGACGCTGTGCCCAGCCCATTACGCAAACTTCTCTGCCGATGTCCTTTGCCGAAAACTCGCCACAGCGGGCGGTACGGTTGTCATTTTCATTTAAAAGTTGTGCCATTTTTATTTCTCCTTAACGGTTATTTTTTATTTAGTTCTTTGCAAGACGCTTTTCGATAATGGAAATCGCCTTTTCGTAAAGCGCTTTGCGATTATAGTATTCCATCTGTAAATCTTTTTCTTTTCCCGTGACAACATCTGCAAAAAGTCCTGCGATGTCACCGTAGCCAAAAAGGCTTGAAAGGTCACTTGAAACACACTCTGCCACAATTTCAAGCATTCTCTCATCATCGGCATTGCCGTCAATAACTTCTGCCGAAAAATGCGGTGCTATGTATCTGTGAGAAAGATGCACAAACTTGTCGAGTGCAAATTCAACTTTGTTATGGTCATTGACCGTGGCGGGGATCGCCATCATAAGCGCGCCGTCAAGGTCGATATATCCGCTGTAGTTTGCATCTGCATCAAGTTTTGGTAGCGGCAATATGCCGATGTTGCCGACAGATTTTCGCAAACTTGGAATTTCGGAAACCTTTTTGACCGAGAAAAGCGAATGAGAATTTGAAAAATCCCTTGTTCCGTATCTCACCGACGGGTCGCTGATAAGCGCGGCGATTTTTTCAAGTTGATCATTCAAAATTGAAAGCGGTACAACGCTTGTGGAGTTCTCGGTAGTTCGCACAAATGCGCCGCCTACGCCCGAAAGCAATGGGAAAATATCTTCCTCACCGACCGAGGCGCCGTAATATGCGCTTGCGCTGTTGCCATTTGTAGAAGTTGCACGCGAATACTCAAGCAATTTTTCAACGGTGAACTCACCGCGCTCTGCAAGTTTTGCAAGCGACTCCATATCGCTCGGCTCCATATCGCGGTTGTATACTATCACACACGCGTTTCGCCGCGAATCCGCTGCAGATGACGAGATGAGGTACTTACCGCCGTAAACAGAGAGGTTGTCCATAACTTCACCGTCAAACCACTCATCATTTGTATCAATGTATTTGCTGTGCGAAACATCGTGAAGATTGCCCGCTGACAAAAGATAGGAAAGTGCACCCGCGGTATCTGCAACAAACAAATTGTACTGCGATGTCCCCGAAAGAATGTCATTTGTAGCCACTTTGTAAAAGTCAATCGTGGGCGTAACAGAAAGTTTTGCTCCCGTTTGCGCCTCAAAGTGGTCATTTCGCATTTTTGCAAGTTTTGAAAGGCTTTGCCCCTCGGTTTCCACGCCGCAAAAACTTTCCGAGGCGTTCATATCGCAAAGAATACTCAGTTCAAAACCGCTCATATCCTCTGTTTGTGAAAGCGGGGGACGGGATGCTGAAAGGCGCGCTCTTTGCTCAACCGCTTCACTTGCAAGTTCCTCGTTCCGACTTTCTGTAAGCGAAAAAGCAACTCCGCCAAGCGACACGCCAAGCGACAAAGCACCTGCAAGCACCATGGATATTATCTTGCCCTTTGTGATACAAACACCACCTTTCAAAGGGAATTTTGCTCCCCCTTTATTCTATAGGCACGCGCTTAACGCGCTTGCTGATAAGGCAAATCGCCTCATAGTTAATTGTTCCCGCGGCGGCGCAAAGGCGCTTTATGTTTTCGCCGCTTTCATCAAAGATGTATACATAGTCACCAGCGCTTACATCAAGGTCGGTGACATCCACCATGCATTGGTCCATGCAAACTCTGCCGAGGATGCGTGCCTCTTTGCCGCATGCAACAACGGTGCCGCCGTTTTTGTAGCCGCGAAGAAAACCGTCTGCATAGCCAATCGGAATTGTAGCAACCGTCATTTCTCTGTCCGCACAGAATTCTGCGCCGTAACTTACGCAGTCCCCCTCGTGGAGTTTGTGCACATGCGCAATGCGACTTTTAAGTCGCATAACGGGGATGAGTTTTTCATCCTTGGTTATCTCGGACGGAGAAAGTCCGTAAAGCACAATGCCAAGGCGCACCATGTCCTGATACATATCGGGGAAACGGAGCGCGCCCGCACTGTTGCAGATATGCTTGCATGCAAAATTAACGCCCTTTTCTTCACAGCGTTTCACAATCGCATCATAGCGCTTGAACTGTGCGTAGGAATGGTCCTTGTCACCGTCATCAGCACATGCAAAATGCGAAAATACGCCGTCAATGCGAATGCCCTCAAGTTTTGCAACCTGCAAAATCTCGCTGACGGTTTTATCCGCCGCATCGGTATGTGTATCAAAGCCGAGACGGTTCATTCCGCTATCGAGTTTGAGGTGGCAACGAATACCGTCGGAGGGGTCAAGCACACCGAGCGCGCGGAGTTTTGTCACCTCTTCGGAAAGTGCCGTTGCATACTCAAGTGAGTACACCGCCTGCGTTATCTTATGGCGGGCAAGGAGTTTTACATTTTCGCTTTCGGGCGGAGTGTAGCCAAGAATGAGTATACTGCCCGCAACACAGTTTTTAGCATCGAGAATGGCAAAAATCTGCTCTGCCTCCTCAATACTTGAAACCGCAAAACTGCGAGCGCCCGCCTCATAGAGCGCAGGCACGCAAAACTCTGCAACATGGCCGTATGCATCCGCCTTTACCACGCACATTGGCTCGGTTTTAGGCGATGCCGCCTTTATTCTGTCGCGCAAAACGGTAAAATTGTGTTTGAGTGCCGAAAGATTGATTTCGGCAAGATTTTTTTCTGTCATTGAACACCTCTTATGTTATAAATGGTGTACTTTCTGCTTCCCACACTCTTTTCGCCTTCCGCCTCAATTGGCAAAAAGTCAAAAAATCCCGAAAGCGCATCGCCTCTAAAGGTCATATCCTCCATTTTAACGGTCAAAGAACCGCTTGAGAGAGTTAAATCAAGCCCCGAAAGGCTGCTTGGAGAAACAAAAACGAGTCTGTCAAAAGCATTTCGCTTTTCATAAGTCGCCGTGTATTCCCTTGTGCCGATGCAAATCGAAATGTCTGCATCGTACTCATTTGGCAAACATTCTTCTGCCTTGGCGCACGAGGAAAATACAAAAATCAAAAATATTGCAAAAAGTTTTTTCAAATCAAACCACCTCATAAGAAAATATGAGATGGAAAAAAACCTTATTCCTCGGGGAGGTCGTTTGAGCGAACCACCATGGAGGGAATTTGATGATAGAGGTTGTCCACAAGTCGCTTTGTTGCATCGAAAAGGACTGCATGGCTTCCACTCTCATCCTCAAAAACAAGCATGTATGAATTCTGTGCCGCCGCGCTTGAGCGCATATCAAGCACATACTTTACATTGAAACCGTCAAACTTTCCGCTAAAAGGTGCAACCTTTCTTGCGCATTTTTTAAGGTCAACGGAGAGTTTATCGCGACGATACTGCTTGGAGTAAACAAAGGAAAAATCGATAAACGCGCCCGATTGGCTATACTCGCACTCGATATACATAAAGCGCGAAAGATACCACAAAAGTGCACCTACCGCAACCGCCGCCAAAAGGCCGACAGCGCCAAAGCGCGGTATCAAAACAGCAAATATTGCAAATGCAGCAAGCGCCGCAAACAAAAGGGTCGCGGCTATTTTGGCAAGATATGCGCCCTCTTTTTTCTTTACAACGGCATATTCGCAAAAGTCATTTTCGTACATTTTTTCGCCATCTCCCCCATTTTTGCATTTTTTATCAGTTTAGTATACCATATTTATTATACAATTTCAATATTTTTAGGCATTTCTTATTGAATATCACCTCGATTTGTAGTATTATTATATTATCCATAATTATATATTTTAGGAGCAAAAACATGAAAGCAGTTATCACAGTTATCGGTAAAGACCAAGTAGGCATCATCGCCTCTGTCAGCACAGAATGTGCAAAGCACGGTGCAAACATCACCGAAATTACACAGAGCGTTCTTGACAAGTATTTCGCAATGATTATGATTGCAGACATCTCCGCGCTTGAGGGAGATTTTGTAAAGTTCAGCGATGCACTTGCAACTCTCGGCAAAGAAAGCGGTCTTGAAATCCGTTGCATGCACGAAGACATATTTGATGCTATGCACAAGATATAAAAAGCTTTGCTTTTTATATCTTTAGGTATTTGTCTTTCGCGGCTAAACACCGCGAATTTCGGCAAAGCCGAAACCGTCAAATACCGTTCAACATATTTAGCGGTTGTCTTTCGCGGCTAAACACCGCGAATTTCGGCAAAGCCGAAACCGTCAAATACCATTCAACATATTTAGCGGTTGTCTTTCGCGGCTAAACACCGCGAATTTCGGCAAAGCCGAAACCGTCAAATACCATTCAACATATTTAGCTCTGTCATTCTGAGGCTTGCC
>JAZQWE010000068.1:0-2005 GCA_045632225.1 Eubacteriales bacterium
CTATAATTTATTTTACTTGAAATTGTAAATATTATATGTTATTATATATATTAGAGTAATTTGCCTTTCTACAGAAAGAGGACTATAAATGGCCAACACTAAAAAGAAACAGTCGCCGAGCGCGGCAAAGAAAAAGACACAACCGAAAAAGGAACAGACCGCACAGCCAACCCCCATGCCGAAAATGCGCGATGAAAATTCTGTGCTTCACAGAGTTCTCCCCGCTGTATTTGTAGTATGCGCGGTTTTGCTTGGAGTATGCTTTATTTTCCACGGCGGCGCTGTGGGCAAAATCATATACAAAGTATTCTTCGGCCTTTTCGGCCTTACAAGTTTGTTAATTCCGCTTATTCTTGTTTATTTTGCGGCTTATTGGCGCAAATGGGTCGCTGACGGACAGCATCTGATAAAATGCATCTTTGCGGTTGTCTGCATGTTTTTTGCCGGCGCGCTTCTCCAAATTATTCTAATATGCGCTACAGGCGGTGGAATGAGCGACTATAACAACATTCCCGTACTCTTCCGCATGGGTATAAACTTCAGCGGCGCGGGATTTGTATTTGGTATAATCGGCATTGGAATTTACAAGGCATTTGCGGGTGCTGCGGGAATTATTCTCACCGCCGCAGGCCTTTTCATATTTGGTATTTTCCTTTTCGGACTTACTCCGAAAGATATTTGGATTCACATAAAGTACACCTCAAAGGTTAACGCCGAGCGCCGTAAAGCGGCAAAGGAAAGAGAAGCGGCACTCGCCGCACAGCGTGCACAGGAACTTGAGGAAGAAATTGAAGAAGTTGCACCGGAGCCGACCCGAAAACCTAAAAAGTTTGAAACAGCTGTACCAAAGCAGGATTTTGACATGAATTTTGCTGACGGCGAGTTTGAAAATGACGAACTTGTACCTCCCGTGCTCCCCGAACTTGAAGTGGAGCCGGCAAAGGAGGATGAGTCTGTTTTCGAGGATGACGGCGAAGAACCCGAAAAGGGCGGCGAGCCGATAAATGCGGCGGACATCCCCCCGCTTTACAATGAAAAAGGCGAGATTGACCTTCGCGCAATTTTTGTGGAGGACGGCGGCATTCCGATTGCTGACGGCTCCGATTACGAAGAGCCCCTTGATGACGGATTTGAAGTTGGCGAAAAGGCGATTGCAAACGATGACCTTTTGAGCGTGTCAAAAACCGACATGGCAGAGGCTGAGGAACTTATCGAAAAGCCAAAAACCGTATCCGAGCCAAAGCCTGCGTATGTTTTCCCGCCCATCACTTTGCTTGCACCCCCCGAAAAGAAGAAGAGTGAGGATGTTGGCGCAGAACTTCGCTCAAACGCTCAAAAACTTGTTGAAACTCTTCGCTCGTTCCGCGTTAATGTCGCTATTTCAAGCGTTTCGCGCGGACCTACGATTACCCGTTACGAACTCATTCCCGAGGCGGGAACGAGAGTTCGCTCAATTGCAAACCTTGTTGACGATATTTCGCTTTCGCTTGCGACATCGGGTATTAGAATTGAGGCGCCCATCCCCGGCAAGGCGGCGGTCGGCATTGAGGTACCCAACCGCACGGTTTCAACCGTAACGCTTCGCGAACTTATCGAAAACCCCGCGTTTACCGAGGCAAAGAGCAAACTCACCGTTTGCCTTGGCAAGGATGTTGGCGGTTCGCCGATTATGTTTGACATTGCCAAAATGCCCCACTTGCTTATTGCGGGTGCAACCGGTATGGGTAAGTCGGTTTGCATAAACTCCATTATCACAAGTATTTTGTATAAGGCAACTCCCGAGGAGGTAAAACTTATACTTATCGACCCCAAAAAGGTTGAGTTTAATATTTACAACGGTATTCCGCATTTGCAGATTCCCGTTGTAAGCGACCCCAAAAAGGCGGCGGGCGCACTCCATTGGGCGGTTACCGAAATGGAGCGCCGCTACGAGCTTATTGAAGAAGCTAACACAAGAAAGATTGAGCCGTACAATGAGATTGCAAGAAAGCAAGTCGGAGGCCAA
>JAZQWE010000069.1:0-7155 GCA_045632225.1 Eubacteriales bacterium
ATAAAACCCGCGCATATCCCGCGATTTTGTACATGCACTCTGCGGGGGTGAGATGTGACGATAACTCCCACATCTACACGGGTGAAGCAAAGTTTTTGAGAAATATCGAAAGCGGCAACTATAAAAACGATGTGTTAATCCTTGCACCGTGTTGTCCCAAAGAATCAAAATGGGTGGATGTTGACAAATGGGACTCCATTGCCTTTGACTCTGATGAAATGGCGCCAAGCACTCACATGGCGGCGGCACTTGAAATTTGGGGCAATTTTTTGGACTTTTTCAAGCCCGATATGTCACGCCTTTATCTTTACGGCATGTCAATGGGCGGCCTTGCCGTTTGGGACATTCTTGCGCGCAGACCGAAAGTTTTTGCCGCCGCAGCTATAGCCGCAGGACGCGGCACTCCCATGCATGCAAGTCGCATGGTTGATGTGGCTATCTGGATTTTCCACGGCACAAAGGACAACGCTGTTCCCTACCGTCACGCGATTATCATGCACGATGCTTTAGTAAATGCGGGCAAAAAAGATTTGCGCTTTACAACCTTTGAAAACGCGGGGCACGGAATTTGGGTCAAGACCGCTGATACCGACGGTTTTATTGATTGGATGTTTAATCAAAAGAGGGATGACAAATGAAAATAAAATTGCTTGATGCCGCAACGCTTGGCGACGGACTTGATTTTTCACTTCTTTCCCGCTTTGGCGAGGTTGAACGGTTTGACAACACCGCCGAGTGTGATGTAGCCGAGCGCATTGCCGATGCGGATGTCATTATTATCAACAAAATAAAAATCAACAAAAACTCGCTTTCCCTTGCAAAAAATCTTAAACTTGTGTGCATTTTTGCAACAGGATATGACAATATAAATCTTGACGATTGCAGAGCCAAAAACATTGCTGTTTGCAATGTCAAGGGCTATTCTACCCACAGCGTTGCACAGCTTACAATACTCATGGCGCTGAACCTGATTGGCAAAATCAATGACTATTGCGATTTTGTAAAAAGCGGCGAGTACACAAAAAGCGGCATTGCAAACCGCCTTATCCCCATAAATCACGAACTTTTCGGCAAAACTTGGGGCATTGTGGGCGCGGGTGCAATCGGCAAACAAGTTGCCAAAGTAGCAGAAGCTTTTGGGTGCCGTGTGCTTGCATTCAAGCGCACAGCGGACGAGAATTTAAACTGTGTTTCGCTTGAAACTCTTCTAAAAGAGTCGGACATTGTTTCACTTCACACTCCCCTTAATGACTCTACCCGTTCGCTGATTGGTGAGCGCGAACTTGGAATGATGAAAGACGGTGCAATCCTTATAAATGTTGCACGCGGCGCGGTGACCGACGAAGCGGCGGTTGCAAACGCTGTGCTTGATGGCAAAATCGGCGCATTTGCAACGGATGTTTATTCGATTGAGCCGTTTGGCGCTGACCATCCAATGGCAAAAATCGCAAACTGTAACAATGTAATGCTCACACCCCACATGGCATGGGGTACCCTTGAGGCAAGAGTTCGTTGCCTTGACGAAATAATGCAAAATATTGAGTCGTTTTTAAACGGCGGAAAGAGAAATAGAGTAGATGTTTAATTTTCAATGTGACTATACGGAAGGCGCACACAAAAATATAATTGATGCGATTGTAAAAACAAACATGGAGCAGACATGCGGCTATGGGATGGACAGTTATTGCGAAAGTGCAAAGGCAAAAATCCGAGCGGCTGTGGAAAACGAAAACGCCGATGTGCATTTTTTAGTTGGTGGCACGCAGACAAACACCACCGTTATTTCCTCCGTGCTTCGCCCTTATCAAGGTGCAGTTTGTGCCGCAGAGGGACATATCGCCGTGCATGAAACCGGCGCGATTGAAGCAACCGGGCACAAAGTTCTTGCCCTCCCATGCAAAAACGGCAAAATCACCGCAGCGCAGGTAAAAAACTACTTTGCCGCTCACTTTGCAAGCGAAACCGCCGAGCACGAAGTGCAACCCGGCATGGTTTACATATCCTTCCCCACCGAATGCGGCACAATTTATTCAAAAGACGAACTCGCAGCACTCCACGCGGTATGTAAGGAATAC
This sequence comes from Eubacteriales bacterium, assembly GCA_045632225.1. Taxonomy (GTDB): domain Bacteria; phylum Bacillota; class Clostridia; order Oscillospirales; family CAG-272; genus UMGS902. The sequence goes on from JAZQWE010000069.1 coordinate 2,076, forward strand.
GATGTACCGCTTTTTGTTGACGGTGCACGCCTTGGCTACGGACTTGCCGATCCGAGATGTGATTTGACTCTTGCGGAATTTGCAAAAAATTGCGACATTTTTTACATTGGCGGTACAAAATGCGGTGCCCTTTTCGGCGAAGCAGTTGTTATTATGAACAATAAGTATGCAAAGGATTTTCGCTACTGCATCAAACGCCACGGCGGTATGTTTGCAAAAGGCAGACTCCTTGGAATTCAGTTTGACACACTTTTTACAGACAATCTCTACTTTGATATTACACGCGGAGCGGTTGAAAATGCCATCCGCATAAGAAAAGCGTTTGAAGCGCGCGGAATTTCTTTCTTTGGTGACTCAATGACCAATCAGCAATTCCCCATTCTCACCGATGCACAAATTGAATTTTTGTCAAAGAATTGCTTGCCCGAATTTTGGTGCAATGCAGAAAACGGCAAAAAAGTTGTTCGTTTTTGCACAAGCTGGGCGACAACAAAAGAAGCGGTTGACACACTTGTAAGTGATATAGAAAAAATGCAACTTTGAGAACAAAAAAGTGCTTGCATCAGCAAGCACTTTTTTTATCAAATTTTTCATCAAGTACGCTATAAACCGTGATTACCGCAATGAGGAACACACCGCTTATGATGGCGAGCGGGCTTGGTATCTCACGGTCGATAATTGCAACCCACACGGGGTTAAAAATCGGTTCAAGTGCAGAAATAACCACACAACTGATAGTTGAACAATGGTTGGAGGCAAGCGCATAAAGAATATACGGTATACCAAGTTGAACTATACCGAGTACAGCGACAAGCGCAATTCCTTTTACCGAAAATGTATTTTCGGTAAAAGCCGCAAACGGAACTCCGATGCATGCACAGAAAACATGGGCAAGCAAAATTCCACTCATTTTTTCCTCACCCTTGGTGTTACCAACCGCAACAAATGTACCGCCGAAGAATGCACCTGCAACAACAGCGATCAGATTGCCAATCATACTACCTGCGTCAAGGTCGGCTATAAAGAACAAAATCACGCCGACAAGTGTCAAAAACACCGCAATAACATCAAGTGTTCGCGGCTTTTTGCGCAAAAACACAAGCGAAAAAACAATCACGAATATCGGGGATGTATACTGAAGTACGATTGCATTTGCCGCAGTAGTGAGTTTGTTTGCGCCGACAAAGCACACAAAGACGCCGCAAAGCAAAATACCGCTTATAAGAGTATTTTTTGAAATAATAAACTTCTGTTTTGTAAGCTTCATGAACACTACAACCGTAAGTGCAGCAAAAAGCGAGCGGCCGCCCGCAATTACAAAAGGGTTCATGTGAACATGATTTATCAAAAGTCCCGCGATGCTCCAAAGCATTGCACAAAAGACCATTTGAATTATGCCGATTTTTTTATTTGCCGAGTTCATTTGCCTATTTAACCTCCGCCTTTTTGGGCGTTCTCATCATTTTCTCCACATCGCGCTGTGCATAAAGACAGTTTTCGATAATCGCCTGGGTCATTTTAAGCGACTTATTGAAAATTCCAGCCTTTTCGGAAAGTTTTTTGCTTACCAAATCAAAATGCGGTGCACGGGAGGTCATATTGTGCGCGTCGGTACCGAGAATTACGGGAACGCCGCAAGAGCAAACCGCATCAAGAGTGGGAACCGAACGCTTGTAAGCAAGTTCGCCAACAGTAACCTGAAAAATTACATTTGGCAATGCCGCAAATTTTTGCAATACTTCTCTTGTGTAACCGTATCGCTCAATATGTGCAATAATCGGTACGAGAGAATACTTGTAAACTGCGTTTTCAATTGCGTAAATCATCCAATCTTCAAACGGTTGCATTGGCATTTCAAACATTATCAAATTTGAATTGCCGATACACATTTTATCAACCGGATACTCTGAAAGTGAGCGAAATATCTGCACTTCCGCCCCGGGGATTATCTCAATATCTGCGCCCTGCCCTTTGAGTTTTTCGAGGGTTAGTGCACGCCTTTTCAAAAATTCATCCACATTATCGTTCCACGGATAAAAATGGGGAGTGGCACAAACTGTCGCCACTCCCTGTGATTTCAAGGCTTTACACATAGCAACCGACTCGCGAACATTGTCGGTTCCGTCGAAATCCATGCCGGGCAAAATGTGGCAATGAAAATCTATATATGTATTTTTCATAAATTATTTTTTACCTTTATTTTCACTATTGCTTGACGAGGAAGTTCTTGTGCTATGACCGTAGCCATATCCATAGCCGTAACCGTAGCCATAACCGTAACGACCGTAACCGTAACGCTTGCCATAACGCTTTGAATACTTGCCATAGCGACCGTAACCGTATTTACCATAGTGAGAATATGAACCAACCGCATAAGCATAAGACTTGTTAGACTCGCGCACATCGGTAAGAATTGCACCGAGAATCTTGCCACCAACCGCTTTTACAGACTCAACGGTGTGAATAACTTCTCCGTAAATCGCGTGATTCTGTCTTGCAATAATAAGCGCCTGAGGAACATGCAAAAGGAGCGAAGATGTATCCGAAACATATTCAACGGGGGGACAATCCAAAAATACGAAATCATACTTACCCTTTACCGATTCAAGAAGAGCGAGCATGTTTTCCGAACCGAGAAGTTCGGAGGGGTTGGGAGGAACTTCTCCCGCAGTAAGGATGTCAAGGTTTTCTTTAACATTACGCTTTACGGTTTCATCAAAAGTTGTCATGCCGCCAAGAACATTTGAAAGACCCTTGCTGTTTTCAACAGAATAAATCTTGTGCTGTGAAGCGTTTCTCATATCACAGTCAATAAGCAATACTTTTGCATTTGTCTGCGAAAAAGAGAGTGCAAGATTTGCGCTTGTAACGCTCTTACCGGAGTTCGGCTCTGCACTGGTAATAAGAACGGCATTATCAGCGCCTGCAGAAAGAGTAAACATAAGAGAGGTACGAATACTCTTATATGTTTCAATTACTCTAAACGCAGTACCGCCGCTCATGTTACAGAACAAGTCAGTCGGGCCGAGCGGGCTGTTAATTGTCTTGTTTTTTCGAATAAGCATAGTAATAGCCATCCTTTATATCAGTATTCTCATGAATGCTCGGAACTTCTCCAAGCACGGGAATTTTAACCTTCTCTACAAAGTCTGCCTCATCCTTTACGCGGTTATCAAGCAATGCTACAAACACAAAGAGTGCAATCGAAAAAAGCGCGCCGAGGAATGCACCGATAACCATATTGGACTCTACATTAGGCGATGAGGGTGTGAGGTTGGGTTTGGCTGAACCGAGTGAATGTGCACGGCCGCTGTCGGAGAAAATTTCACCAATGAGAGTTTCGGAAACGGTAATCATCTCATTGCACACTTCTGCCGAAAGATATGGGTCACGGCTGGTTACAAGAATTCTCAAAACCTCGGACTCTTCTCTTACCGCAACAGAATACGCGTAAGAATTTCTATACTGTGAATCAATATATGTCTGGTTCTTTGCAAGTGCTTCTTTAAGCATTGCCTTTGCCTTATCACTCTGCAAAATAATGCGGTATGTACTCGCCATAGAACGGGCCGCAGAAAGGTCGCCTGCGTCAATCTCACCCTGAAGTCCCTGCGAATTGCTTATATAAACTTCAGCGCTTGAACTGAATTTTTCAACAAGCATGTATTTTGAAAACAAAAATGCAACCATTGTTCCGATAACAGCCGCAAGCAAAATCCATGCAATATTTTTTCTGATCAGGTAAAATATAACTTTGAAATCCAAAGTCTGTTCCATATATACACCCTACCTTTTGTTATTAAAAATCTCAAATAATTATACACCATTTGATATGTTAAGTCAATAGTTTAAAATTTTATTTGCAAAAAGAACCTCCCTTTGGTATAATTAACTCAAAACATTACTTGAGGAAAAAATAATGACCGAAAAACTTTATTATACCGACTCATTTTTAAAGAGTTTCGATGCAACGGTAACAGACTGTAAAGAATGCGGCGACCGTTTTGAAATAGTGCTTGACAGAACTGCGTTTTTCCCCGAGGGCGGAGGTCAAAACGGCGACAGCGGCAAAATCGGAAGCATAACCGTTTTTGACACCCACGAAAAAGGCGGAGAAATATATCACTACACAAACTCTCCACTCGAAATCGGCAAAAATGTGCATTGCGAAATTGATTTTGACAAGCGTTTTCGCCGGATGCAATGTCACAGCGGTGAACACATTGTTTCCGGAATCATCCATTCCCTTTTCGGATTTGACAATGTCGGTTTTCACCTTGGTGACAATGATGTTACAATCGATATAAGTGCCCCACTCAGCGAAGATGACATACGAAAAGTGGAACGCCTTGCAAACGAAGCGGTTGCAAAGAATTTTGAGATAAAAACTTTCTTTCCGACACAAGAGGAAGCAAGCAAAATTCAATACCGCGCAAAACTTGACATTACAGAAAATCTGCGACTTGTTGAATTCCCCGGTTATGACATTTGCGCATGCTGTGCCCCTCATGTAAAACAGAGCGGACAGATCGGCATAATAAAACTTCTCGACTACGCAAACTATAAGGGCGGTGTGCGAATTCACATGCTCTGCGGCGAAATGGCGCTTTTTGATTATCAAGCAAAATATGCAGAGGTGCAAAAGATTTCAAACATGCTTTCAGCAAAGCAATCCGAAGTCGCAGACGCGGTGGAGCGCTTGAAAGCCGAAAACGAAAAAGTCAAGCATGAAATGGGCGCTTTAAAGCGTGCTTTGGCCGAAGAAATGGCAATGGCGGCATGCGTAACTGACAAAAATCTTGTATTTTTTGCCCCCTTGCTCGATGCTAATGCATTACGCGCGCTTGTAAACGCGGCTTTGCCAAAATGCGGCGGCATTTGTGCGGCTTTTGCAGGTGAAGATGGCGCATACAACTTTTGCATGGGTAGCAAAAGCGTTAACCTAAAAGAAAAGGCAAAAGAAATCGCAACTATTTTAAACGGACGCGGCGGCGGCTCACCTGAAATGATTTGCGGAAGCGTTTGCGCAAGCAAATCTGAAATCGAAGAGTACATGAACCGATAAAAAAATAGCAAACGG
>JAZQWE010000070.1:0-7475 GCA_045632225.1 Eubacteriales bacterium
CCAAAAGCAAATGTCGAAAGCGCAAGCAATGCGGACAATGCTACAGCAAAAAGCTTTTTTGTCATAAGTTTCCTCCAAAATTTGCACAAGTTCTGTGCTTTTTTTATACAAACAGTATACTATTTTTCACCGATTAAGTCAATATGTTTTACAATTTTATATCATTTTTTCAAACACTTGATTTTTTGGCGAAATATTCAAGTGCAAGCGCCGCCGAGCCGTTTTCCATAAGAGAAAAAATGTCGCCGCCGTCCTTTAGCACATTTCTCACAAGCGTCGAACTTATACTGTGATACTGCGGCTTTGCAAAAAGCATCAGCGTATCAACGCCTGAATTTTCAAGATTGATTTGCGCCATGTTTTGCTCGTACAAAACATCCGCATCGGAACGAATACCGCGCACAAATGCATCAGCACCGCATTCTTTTGCAAAATCAGCCACATATCCGTCGCAAAGTTCAACTGTTGCGCCGCTAATTTTTTCAACCGCCTTTGCCGCAATCGCAACGCGTTCGCTCGGAGAAAACAAATATGTTTTCTCCTCGTTGTGCGCCACAACAACAATTACTTTATCAAAAATTTTAGCAGCCCTATTTACAATGTCAAGATGACCGACGGTTATCGGGTCAAAACTACCCGTAACAAGTGCGATTTTATTCTTCATCTTTAGTAGCATCCTCCGCGTAATATTTTTCGGAAGGAGTGAGAATTTCTATATGCACTCTGCCGTAATTTTTCTTTTTTACAGAGGTGTACACATCTGTAAGTGACGGCTCTTTTTCAAAAATGCGCATATCGCCGTTCTCGCTCTCGCATACCAAAAGGCATCCGCGATGCATGAGTTTGGTTTTAGCAAGACGCCCCAGTGCATCTGTAAGTGCATCGGAGGCATACGGCGGATCCAAAAATATAATGTCAAAACCCTCGCGTCCATCCGACTTTCTTAAAAAGTTACGGTAATCGGCAATGGCGGTTTTACTCTTTTCACCAAAGCGTGTTTTTTCTATATTTTTGCGTACAATCGAAATTGCATCTGCCGACGAGTCGGTAAACATGCAAAATTCTGCGCCGCGGCTGATTGCCTCGAGCCCAAGCTGTCCAGAGCCTGCAAACAAATCCAGTACTCTGCGCCCTTCTATGTCAAACTGAATCATCGAAAAAAGAGCCTCTTTTGCGCGCTCGGATGTGGGTCTTGTCGCATCCCCCTCAAGGGTTACAAGTTTAATGCCTTTTGCACTACCCGTGATAATTCTCATTTTTTGTTCTCCTTTTTCGATTTAAAATACTCATATATAAGAAGTGCATCCGATGCCGATATACCCATCTCTGCCATTGTTCCAATGTCAGCATTTTTGAGTGCAGTCAAACTACCCGCCGCTTTCAAAATCTTTTTAGCTTTTGCAGGCCCTATTCCCTTTATCTCCTCAAGCACAGAGCGTTTTAATGTCTTTCGCTTTGCGCTGTCCATTCTGCCAACACTAAAACGGTGAACCTCCTCTTGCAATCCGTAGATAAAAACAAACACGCTCTGTTCACGCGCAATGCTAATATCATTTTCGCCGTCGGTGAGTGCACGCGTTTTATGATGTTCGTCTTTTACCATTCCAAAAACGGGGATGTTTAAATGAAGTTCATTTAGCAAATCCTTCACAACTGAAACATGACCCACGCCACCGTCAAGGAGTATCAAGTCGGGACGGTTTGAAAAACTTCCCTCACTATCGGAAAGATGGGAAAGTCGGCGGTAAAGCGCCTCCCTCATTGCCCCATAATCATCAATTCCGTCAGTTGTACGAATGGAAAATGAGCGATAATCCTTCTTTTTAAGTTTGCCGTTTTCCGCAACAATCATGCCAGCTGTAATATGCTCACGGCCAAGGTTTGAGATGTCGTACGCCTCTATGCGGTTTGGCACCTTTTCAAGCGACAAAAGCATTGCAAGTTTTGCAAGCATTTTATTGTCACGCTCGCTCGACTCTTTGAATTTTTCGGCTTTTTCAGCCGCATTGTCATATACCATGCGGCAAAGATTTTTCATTTCACCGCGGCGCGGAATATGAACGCTTATTTTGCGCCCCGCCTTTTCGGATAAAAGCGCCGAAAGCGCCCCAAGGCTCTCTTCATCCGTCTCATCATAGAGCAAAATCTCACGCGGAATATATTCACGGGTGTGATAAAGCCCGCAAAGGAAGGTGGGAATATCCTCGCTCGCTATAATTTCGTCTGCTGAAAAAACAAACTCATCCTTATCTACAAGCATACCCGCGCGAATGTAGAAAACAGAAATCACACTACACTTATCATCGCTGTAAAGCGCAACAACATCCTGCTCTGCCTTTGGCGATGAAACAACCTTTTGACGCTCGGAAATTTTTTCAAGCGCGGCTATGCTGTCACGGCATTTTGCCGCCGCCTCAAAATTCTCAATCTCGGCAAGGTGATACATGCGTTTTTCAAGTTCTTCTTTAGCAAGCGAAAAGTCACCGCCGAGTACGCGAAGTGCCGCGACTATTGCCGAGGTGTAATCTTCTTTCAAACTTCCCTTTTTGCATGTTCCCATACATTGACCGATTTGGTAGTAAATACAGGGGCGTTCTTTACCAATGTCGCGAGGAAACTGGCGTTTGCAGGTGGGAAGTCCCAAAGTTTTTGACACGGTATCAACTATATTGTAAGCAACACCTGCGCCTGAATACGGGCCAAAATATTTAGACTTATCCGCACCGCGTGTTCGCGTAACAACCAATCGGGGGTATTCCTCGGATGTGGTCACCTTTATATATGGGTAACTTTTCGAGTCCTTGAGATTGATATTATATTTAGGATAGTGCTCTTTTATGAGCACATTTTCAAGTGTGAGCGCTTCCATCTCGGTGTCACACAGAAAAAAGTCAAAGTCGTTAACGGCCGCAACCATTTTGGCCGTTTTAAAATCCTTTTGACTGTTTTGAAAGTACTGCGACACACGGTTTTTAAGTTTTCTCGATTTGCCGACATAAATTACATCGCCGGCAGTATTCTTCATAATATATACGCCCGGACGAAGTGGCAAAGTATTTGCCTTGCCAAGTAACCGTTCAAGACGAGATTCGTTTGTTTCCACCTTTGACATAATCTTTCCTCAATAAGAAAGGCGACCACAACGACTATACCGTTATGCTCGCCAGTCAAATCACTATTCTCTTATTCGTTCAAACCGCTTTCAACAAGCTCCTTAAGTCCGACAAGCGCCTCTTCCTCGTCCGGTCCGTCAGCAACCAATGTAATGGTCATGCCACTTACAATGCCGAGGGAAAGAACGCCAAGGAGACTTTTTGCGTTTACACTGCGGTCATCCTTCTCAATCCAAATCGAGCTCTTGTAAGAAGTTGCTTTCTGAATGAAAAAAGTGGCAGGTCTGGCATGCAAACCAACATTGTTTGTAATTGTAACTTCTTGAGTAATCATATCAGAAAATACGCTCCTTTGTTTCAAGTGCAAAGTCAATTGCACCTCTGCTTATTTGTTAGTATATCAAATAAAAACAAGAAATGCAAGCATTTTAATGCAATTTATTTTGCTTTTTCAACATCCACACTCAAAATAAGTATAGTTGCTTTAATATTCGGGAAGGACAAACCAACGCTCATATTAGGAGCGATGTACTGTGTTCCTCCAATTGAAAAACCGTTTTCGTCTGTCCAAGTACCCTTACAAGTAAATTTGCCGTAAAGGTCAACTCTGTAAGGCTCGTTGGTTTCGGGATTTATGCCCGACTCAACTCTGATTATCTCACCGTCATCCTCGGCATAATAAACCGCATTGGTGCTGATCATGTCACCAACCATTGTTCCAAAATCGCAATCATAAGCCTCGCTGTAAAGGCGGTCGCCCGCTTTAATCAAATCCTTTGATTCGTTTTGAACATTTTGGATGATGAAGGATACCGTTGCCACATCCTCGCCGAATTTATCCTCGCGACTCTTTGTATATATACGCAAAACAGCGCCCGCAATACAAACAATTACCAAAGCGATGATCAAAAAATCGAGTATGTTAATTTTTGATTTTTTCTTTTCCATCGTTTTTCTCCTTATTTAACGCTCATTGCGCTGATATATCCGCCGCCGCAGAAGTTCGGAAGGTGCAAATAGATGTATGTTCCGACACCGATTTCCTTATCGCTTTCGGAAAGGAAATACATCTCATCATCCTCATATCCGTCCGCTCTTACAGTAATTTCCACAGTTACATAGTCGGGGTTTAAGCCGAGTTTCATGCTTCTGCTTTCCTCGTCATATACCTCGGTTTCATAAATCTCGGGCTCGGAAATTCTTACAATCTTACCAAGATTGTGTCTTTTTTGTCCGTCGACAACAGTTGAGCCAAGATCAAAATTGTCACCGAATTCCGCACGAATACCCTTGAGCTGTATGGTATATTCGATTACCTTATTTTCTTTATCTGTTGAAGCATTCACTCCAAACGAACTTGCCATTATCATAACAAAAAGCGCAAGCGCCGCCGCAATGGCAACTGTTATAAAAGCATCAATTATATTAAACTTGAATGCCCTCTTTTCGCGTTCAGCCATTTTTATCCCCCTTACATTGTCAACTCGGCATAATCATCGCCGGAGTTTGAATATACAGTTTTTTTAACTCTTAAAGCATAGTCTATTCTGCGTGCCGCAGATGCAATGCCGATAACTATCCAAAAAATGAAAAACACACGGTAATTGTACCAGATATAGTCTGTCATTCCTTGGAGCAACGCTGCAAGCACTCCGCAAAATGCACCGCAACCGATAAGTCTTACTTCCTTATCTTTGCCGCACTTTGCAAGCGAAAATCCTGTTTGAAGCAATCCGATAATCACCGCGATGAACACGATAAAACCGAAAATACCAACTTCAATAAACGTTTGCAAGAACAAATTGTGTGCATGCGGTGCGGTTTCAATGCCCGCAAATGAATAGTACGGATATACTTTGTTAAATGCATCTCTGCCGACACCGATACCCGTCAAGGCATAATCGGCAGCAAGGTTGACACTTCCGCGCCAAATGTATACACGGTAGTTTGTAGATGTATCTGAAAGGTTACCGATACTCGAAAAACGGGAAACAATGCTCTCCGGCAAGAAAGGAACCGCAAACGGAAGTGCTGCTATCGCCGCGACAATAAGTCCCATTGCCTTGCGATTCCACATAAGCATGAGTATAACCGCCGCAAACAAAAATCCGAGCCATGCACCGCGTGCCCATGTATAAACAAGGCAAACTGTTCCGATTGCAAAATATGCAAGATGACTTCCCTTTGTGAATGTCTGCCTTTCTCCAAGCGCCACACCCGCGAGAATCGGCAAAATCAAAATCAGATATTCGCCAAGCATATTGGGGTTTTCAAAGGTGGAAACAACTCTGCCCTCAATCGCATCAAACATTGCGGTATCTATCCATTCAGCAGATACATTGCCCGTAAAGTTTTGATAAAGTCCGATAGCGGAAACCGCAAAAAGCGAAAAACCGATAATCGAAACGGTTCTTTTAAGCATTTCTTTGGAGTTTACAAGTCCAACGGTTAAGAAATACCCAATCATCAATACGGTATAAATTGTTGCCGCCTGAACAGATTGCGAACCGCCGTAAGAAACAATGCCGCCAAGCATCATTACAAACATGAAGCAAAGCACCAAAATGTCCATAAGTTCAAGTTTGAAATACTTCTTACCGCGAATGAGTTTGATTACATAACTGAAAAATGTAAAAAGTATAAGTCCCGCAAGAATAATTGAAGGATGAGGAAGCATCACAAGGAACGGAAGAATGAATACGGTCAAATTATAGCCGCATTCCGAATTAAGAATTACGATATACGCACCAAAAAGCGCTATAGCCGCACAAAAAAGTATAATCGGATTTATAAAGGCACTAAGCACACCGAACACAAGTCCGAAAATAAATGCAAAGTTCTTCTTGCCAGTCGTGTCGCCCTCAAACTTAAAACTACGCTCTTTAAATCCGCAAAAACTTCTTGCAAAACCGCCAAAGATTTTACTCTCTGAAACAGCAATACAAAAAGCCTTTTTGGATAAGAGCATAAGCGAGCCCAAAAACATCATAAGGACAGCAAATGCACCACTCAAAAGCACATCGGCTTCTTTGTCAAGCATGTAAAGTACCGATTGCGATACAATCGTAAAAAGTCCCGACGAAATAAGAAACACGCCGATAACGCGCATCGAAAGTCGACTTAAATATCGCATCATTTCGGCAATCTTATTGATTATGAAACTGTTTTCTATGCTGTGAGCAAGGAAAGTGCTGACCTTACCGCGCGGTTTAAAACCGGAGGCGCCAACTTTGCTTTCGTCAAAGGTTTCGCAAACGGTATCGTAAGAGCCAAGGATAAAACTGTATACACCGCTACTGAGTTTTTGGTAAATCCAATTTGAAAGTTTTCCAAGCGTACGAATAATTGCGCTTCCTTCCAAAAAGTCGGCAAACCATTTTTTAAATCCGCCTTTCATTCCTTTGCTCCTTTCCGCCGCGAGGCTTTTTTCTCTTTCGGAGGATGTTCTGCCACCCACTTTTCATAAAGATCGGGGCGATTTTTCCTCGTTATTTCAAGCGACTGTTCAAGTCGCCATTTTTCAATATTTCCGTGGTGTCCCGATGTAAGCACTTCGGGCACCTCCATACCGTGAAATTCAAACGGTCTTGTATACTGCGGATACTCTAAAAGTCCGCTCGCAATACTCTCTTTTTCAAAGCATTCGTCATCCGAAAGCACACCCGGAACAAGTCTTGCCACAGCATCTGTTACAATGCAAGCGGGTATTTCTCCACCGGTGAGCACATAGTCACCGATTGAAATCTCTTCATCCACAATTTCTTCGATTATACGCGCGTCAACGCCCTCATAATGCCCACAAAGTATAATCAAATTATCATATTTTGCAAGTTCGCGCGCTTTTTCATGGTTGAAAACAGTTCCGCGAGGCGACATATATATTACATGGGTGTTTTCACCTTTTTGCATGTCGCGTACCGCTTTGTAGCAATTATATATCGGCGGTGCCGCCATAAGCATCCCCATACCGCCACCGTAAGGGGTATCGTCAACTCTGCGATGCTTATCCTCGGAATAGTCGCGAATATTGTGCGCGTGCACCTCGATAGCACCGCTTTTTTGTGCCCTGCCAATAATGCTTTCATCAAGCACGCCTTTAACAAGGTCGGGGAAAAGCGTCATAATATCAAAACGCATCATTCAAACATTCCCTCTATCGCCTTAATAAAAATTCCGCGTTCAAGATCAATTTCCTTTACAAACTCTGCAACAACGGGAACAAGGAACTTGCCGCGCTCGTTTTCCACCTCGTAAAGGTCGGATGCGGCACCGCTTATTACATCGCTGAGTTTTCCGTAGGCCTTGTCGGTGCCATGCTCATACACGGTAAGACCGATAAGATCCTGCACAAAGAAATCGCCG
>JAZQWE010000071.1:0-4447 GCA_045632225.1 Eubacteriales bacterium
TTTGCAAGCAGTTCGTAAAGTGGGTACATTGCACAGAGCGTTTTATAAACACCCTTGTACTTTCTGTAAAACTTTGACTTTGACTTGTTTGCAAAAAGGTCGTTTACCTCGCTGTAAACGCCGCGCACTTTTGAGCGGATAATGGCATTTTCAACACAGCATGAAACGATTTCGCCGTTTTTGTCAAGGTTTATAATTGCAGAAAGAGTGTATTTGTCGGTATCGGCGTTCAGCGAGCACACTCCGTTTGAAAGGCAAACGGGGAGCATGGGCACAACTTTGTCGATAAAGTAAACGCTTGTGCCGCGCGCAAAAGCCTCTTTGTCGGTTGGAGTACCGTAGCGCACATAATGCGAAACATCGGCAATATGAACGCCAAGGGTGTAGCCATCCTTTGTAACATCAAGTGAAATTGCGTCGTCAAGGTCTTTGGCATCGGCGCCGTCAATCGTAAAAATTGTGCAATCGCGCAAATCAAGACGGTTATCGGGTGAAATTTCTTCCTTTGCCGCTTCTTCGGCACAGCGTACAGCCTCAAGCGGAAACTCGGTTCTTATGCCGTGTTCAAAAAGCACGGATTCATAGTTTGCGCCAAGTGAAAATGTTTTGCCAAGGTCGCGCACAATCTCGCCTTTGGGCGGGCGCGGACCGCGACCGTAGTCAAGGAGGTTGACTTCAACTTTGTTGCCGATTGCAATGTCTTTTATGTCATCAATCTCTACTTCAAAATTAAGGCGTGTATTGTCGGGAATAACTCTGTAGGGTGAAAAATTTCTGCCAAGAAGTCTGCCGTCAAGAATAAGTGTGCCGCAAAGTTTTTTCACGGTATGCTCAATTATCTCGACAATTTCACCCTCTGCACGGAATTCGCCGCCGCTTTTTTTAAGATCGCGCTTTCTGACAGCCGCAAAAACTCTGTCACCATGCATGGCGTCCGCTGTGAAACGGGCGGGGATAAAGATATCGTCGGGCAAATTATAACTTTTGTCTGCGGTTACAAAGCCAAATCCGCGTTCGGTTGCGCTGAAAGTTCCCTCGATTTTTACCGTGTCATTGTATGAGGATTTTAAACTCTCATAAGAGGGTGGGGAAGAGCGCTTGTGCTTTGAATTTTTTGCAAATCTTTTTGCCGCTTTGCTTTTTGCAAACGGCGTTTTCTTGTTTTTTCTCATATATTTCCTTGTATCTTAAAATCGGTAAAAAAATATCCGCTTTTAGTATAAACCAAAAGCGGATAATAAAACCTAAACAAATTAGTTCGCAGCGGTGGTAACAACAACTTCTTCAGTTACAACAGCTTCAGTGCTTACAACTTCTTCAGTAACAACAGCTTCTGTTGCTTCGCCGGTTGCTTCAGGAGCTTCGGTGGTAACAGCCGCGGTAGTAGTAACTGCATCATCGCCGGTAACAATGTTAATGTTGCTTGCGCTGAGGTTGCCGTCAATAATGAAAGCAACTACAACAAGAACAACAAACACGATTGCGATAACGGTTGTAGCCTTGGAAAGAACCTTGTCAACGGTTTTGCCCTTGGTTTTGCCGAAGAATGTTTCAGCGCCGCCGGAAATGCTTCCGGAAAGACCCTTCTGCTTGCCCTGCTGGAAAAGCACCGCAGCAACAAGGAAAAGAGCGCAAACCAAAATTATAATTCCAAGAATCCATTCAATAGCATGCATAAGTAATCTATCCTCCGAAAAAATTTATACATTTTTAAAAGCATTTTTGCAATGCGGATTTCATTTTATCATACATTGGCAGAAAAATCAATACAAAATTCAAAAAATAATAAAAAAATAACATTTTACGAAAAAATTACACAAAAGATATGTTTTTTTACCTTGTATTAGTAAAAGGTTTATGTTAAACTTGTGGTAACAATATTTGTTTCAGGAGGCAAACTATGTCAGTTCGTTTTCAAAACCCTATCCTTGAAAAGGGCGCAGACCCTTTTGTAACTCTTTTTGAGGGTAAATATTATTATGTTTATTCTTGCGGCGACCGCTATATTCAGGTAAGCTCTGCAGACAATATTCATCTTCTTAACCGTGACGGTGTAACAGTTTTTGCACCCGAAGAAGGTCTTCCTTATTCAAAACAACTCTGGGCACCCGAAATTCATTATATCAACGGTGAGTGGTACCTCTATGTTGCGGCAGATGACGGACAGAACATCAACCACCGCATGTATGTTCTCAAGTCCAAGAACGGTCGCCCCGACGGTGAGTATGAAATGATTGGTAAAATCACATCTCCCGATGACCATTGGGCAATCGACGGCACCGTTATTCATTATAACGGCGAGCTTTACTATTCTTGGTCTGGCTGGGAAGGCGACAAGAACGAAGCACAGAACATCTATATTGCAAAGATGAAGTCCCCCACAGAAATTGACAGCGAGAGAGTTCTTATTTCCAAGCCTGATTATGAGTGGGAAAAGCGTGCATGCGGTATTTGCGCATGGGATGGCAAGTTCCGCCCCTATGTAAACGAAGGTCCACAGATTCTTTATAAGGATAATACAATTCATGTTGTATACTCCGCATCGGGAAGCTGGAGCCAGTATTATTGCCTTGGCCTTATTTCTTTCCGCGGTGGCGATATTCTTGACCCCAAGAACTGGGTAAAACATCCTGAACTCGTATTTGAACAGAGCGAGGGCACTCACGGTACAGGTCATTGCTCCTTCACTACCACAAAGGATGGCAAGACCGATGTAATCGTTTATCACGCAATGCGTACACCCAATGGCGGTTGGGGCGCAAGAGGCGTTCGTGCACAGACATTTACATGGGACGGCGACATGCCCGTGTTCGGCAAGGCGGCAGGTCTTGAAGATTGGATTGAAATCTCCGAATAATTTAGGATGGTATAAAAATGAAATACATACTTGAAAATGATAAACTTAAAGTAGGCGTTGTTACCCGCGGCGCAGAACTTGTGAGCATTTATTCAAAAGAAACCGAAAAGGAATACATGTGGCAGCCCGGTGCTGAAATTTGGAACACACATTCAATTCTCCTTTTCCCCAATCCCGGCAGAATTGCGCATGACCGCACAATCATCGGCGGCAAGGTATATCCTGCAACAATGCACGGCTTTGCAAAGGATATGGACTTTGTTTGCACAAGTGCAACCGGTGAAAAAGTTGTGCTTGAACTTGCATCAAACGAGGATACAAAGTTCTTCCTTCCTTATGAGTTCATCTTCCGCGTTATTTTTGAACTTTGCGGCGATGTGCTCGAGCAGCGTTTTGAGGTTGTGAACAAGGATGATAAGGATGTTTACTTCTGCCTTGGCGCACATCCCGGATTCTATTGTCCCATCGAACTTGGCGAAAGCGGCGACGATTATGTGCTCCGCTTTGACCCCCCGCAGAACTTTAACCGTACCGAAACCGAGGCGGGCACCCGTCTTCTTACCGGTAAAAAGACCCCCGTTGAACTTGAAAACGGCACCGATATGTTCGTTGGTGAAAAGTTCTTTAACGATGACCCTAAACTCTTCAGCGATGTTAAGGCTGACACAATCACCCTCCTTTCCAAAAAGTCGGGCAGATTTGTTGAAATGGGCATTAAGGATTTCCCCTTTATGTGCCTTTGGGGCGTGCCGGATAAGATGCAGATTCTCAGTATCGAGCCTTGGTGCGGCACAAGCGACCTTACCAATACCGACCATGTTTGGGAAACCAAACTCGGCATTGAAAAAGCAGAGGTTGGCGGTACATGGAAGCGTACACTCACATTCAGAGTTGGATAAAATAAAAAGGAGCCTCTCGGCTCCTTTTTATTTTGTAGGCAGAGTGTAGTTTAGAAATAAAGTTCCTCATCCGTCCAATGCGGCGATGCCTTAAGGCTATTTATAGTTGATTTTCGCTATTTAAGAGCGAAAATCTTCATCTAAAAGCCTTCCCCAGAAGGGGAAGGGGGACCGCAACGCGGTGGATGAGGTGTTTTTAATCGTGCACATAAACTATAAATTAAATATTGCATTTACAAATCTTCTATGTTATAATAAATTGTTATAATTTACTTCGATGAAATGAGGGTTATGATATGAAAGAAAAGCTTGAGGCGTTGCTCAAAGAGGGCACTGCTAAAATTCAGGCGGCACAGACCGAGGCTGAATTGCAGGAAGTAAAGGGCGCGCTCCTCGGTAAGCAGGGGAGCATTACCGAGCTTTTGAAAGAACTTCCCAAACTTGATGTTTCTCTCCGTCCCGAAATGGGTAAAGCGGTAAACAATGTAAAGAACTTGCTTACCGAAGAGATTGAAGGCCGTAGAGAAGAACTTAAACTCAAGGCTTCTGAGATTTCTCAGGATTTTGACTATACCATTCCCGGCACCATGCCTAAAATCGGCGGACTTCACCCCATTACACAGATGTGCTATGACCTTAACGATGCATTCCGTTCCATGGGATTTGAAGTTTTTGGCGGCCCCGAAATCAC
>JAZQWE010000072.1:0-8541 GCA_045632225.1 Eubacteriales bacterium
CGAAGAATACACCGCCGTTTTCGGTTCCGCGACCTTCTTTAATCTCCTTGAATATGTAACGGGACTGAACATCCTTGTTTACGCACTCGCCGGCCTCGCCATACTGAAGCATGAAACGCTCGCCGAGAGTGTTGCGAAGAACCGCGCCCTCATAGTACATGGTTGTGATAACGCTCTTGCCGCGAATGGGTGCAGGAGCAACCGCCGCAGAAGGCTCAAACTGTACAAATTCAAGGTCGCAAAGGTCAGCGCCAACGCCAAATGACATTGCAATGCCGTCGCCGCCGATGTCCGACATATTTGTGGAGAAAGGATAGATATTGCAGAAGCCGCCGCACGCAAGTACAACTGCATTTGCAACAATCAAGGTAAATTTCTTTTCGTTAATCTGATATGTGAGCGCGCCGCATACGCGTCCGTCAATGCGGAGGAGGCGAAGTGCGCGTGTATCTTTGAGAGAAGAAATATTATCATTTTTAGCAAACTCATCGCGGATAGCATTCATAATAGCAACGCCTGTATGGTTGCCAACGCTTGCTACGCGGGGGTGAGTTGCACCAAGTGGACGGAGAAGCGAATACTCGCCGTCCTTACGGTTAAATTCGATACCGAGTTCTTCAAGAACGGGGCGAAGCTCTACAGAGCCGTCGCAAAGTGCCTTTGCAAGCTCGGGCTTGCTCTGCTCTCTTCCGCCTACGAAAGTATCTTCGTAAAAGCTTTCCATGGAGTCATCCTTGTGGAGCATCATGTTAAAGCCATGTACATACGGAGAAGCGCCAAGGCCGTTACCAATCATAAGAATCTTGGCATCGGGAAGTTTCTTTGTAAGACTGCGCGCCGCCATGAGGCCGGAAAGACCTGTACCGATAATAAGCGCGTCAGTATTAAGAACAGAATAGTTCACTATAGTGGATATCCTTTCTTTCATTAAGCCGACATTGCGGCTCCTTTCGGAGCCGCAACATTAGCGAGTTTTAATTTAGCAATCCCAAACGCAACCCTGTGCCATGGAACCAACGTTCTTAACAAAGAGACGGAGGAATCTGTGGTAGTTGTTTGCGGGGAATTCCCAATGGAACTTGGAGAGTCTGTCGTTAAGTTCTTCATCGGAGATGCAGAGAGTGATGTCTCTGTTGGGGATGTCGATGGAGATTTCATCGCCATCTTCGATAACTGCGAGAGGACCGCCGAGAGCTGCCTCAGGAGATACGTAACCAACGGAAAGACCGGAAGTACCACCGGAGAAACGACCGTCGGTGATGATTGCGCAGGAGTTGAAGAGTTCGGGGTGACCCTTGAGTTCTTCCTGGAAGGTGAACGCGGTTGTACCGAAACGAGCCTTCATGCCGAGGAAGCGAACTACGCATGCATCGCCGGGCTGAATCTTACCGGAACGGAGTGCTTCGAGGGACTCATCGAGAGAGTTGAATACCTTTGCCTTGCCCTTGTAGGTCATGAGGTTTGCAGGAACTGCTGCAATCTTAATCATTGCGCCTTCAGGAGCGAGGTTACCGTAAAGAACGCCGATGCCGGGCTCGGTCATTACGGGGTTGTCAAGGGTACGGATTACATCGGGGAGGTAAACCTTTGCGTCCTTGATGTTTTCTGCCATGGTCTTACCGGTTACGGTCATAACAGAGGTGTCAAGGATGGTTTCCATGTTCTTCATAAGAGCGGTCATACCACCTGCAAGGTCGAAGTCCTTAACAGAGTAGATGTCGCCGGAAGGAGCGAGGTGAGAGAGAAGCGGAACCTGGTTGGAAGCTTCATCGAAGTACTTCCACCACTGAATGTGGCCAAGACCTGCTTCGTTTGCAATTGCGGGGATGTGGAGAATGAGGTTGGTAGAACCTGCAACTGCCATATCGATCTTAATTGCGTTCTTAACTGCTGCTTCGGTAATGATCTGACGAGCGGTGATACCTTCGTCAACGAGCTTCATAATCTGCTTACCAGCCTTGTAAGCCATGAGGTAAAGCTGGCTGCTTACTGCACAAGTAGAAGAGTTGTTGGGGAGAGTCATACCAAGTGCTTCTGCGATCATGCACATGGAGTTAGCAGTGGTCATAGAAGTACAACCGCCGCAGATACCCCAAGACTGTTCGATAAGGCCGTTGTAAACGTCCATATCCATCATACCCTTAGCTGCTGCGCCTACCTTATCCTGAGCGTGGATATGTACTACTTCCTTACCCTTGTGGATACCAAGAGGCATGTAACCGCCGGTAACGATGATTGCGGGAATGTCAAGACGAGCGCAAGCCATGAGGTAACCGGGAACGATGGAGTCACATGTGCAAAGGAGTACCATACCGTCGAAGAAGTTACCTTCAACAGTCATTTCAACCTGGTCAGCGATGGAGTTACGGGAAGGAACTTCGATGTACTTAGGATCCTTAAGTACCATACCGTCACAAATACCGGTGGTCATAACTTCAAGGGGAAGACCGCCTTCTTCGCGAACACCGTGCTTAACTCTTTCAGCAACCTTGTCAAGATGTACATGACCGGGGTTGTATTCGTTCCAAGAGTTAACGATACCGATAAGAGGTCTGTCGATTTCTTCCTTGGAGTAACCCATACCATACATAAGGCCGCGGCGGCATTCTTCAGCTTCGCCAAATTCCCAGCAGCTTCTCATGTCTTCATACTTTTTCTTCTGTAACATTGCTTTATTCTCCTTATTATATTAAATAATTAGTCAAGTGTGTATTTGGTAGGAGCGGTGTAATAGTGCTCCATGTCAGCCTTGAACTGATATGCATTTACGGGGTTGCCGTCATCAAGCATCTTGTCGATAGCACCGTCAACAGACTGACCACCGTCGATAACGATGGTTTCACCAACGATGAAACGGTTGGTTTCGTTGTTGGTAAGGAACATAATCATGGGAACGATGTCGTCGGTGTTACCGAGGTAACCTGCAGGAATCTTGCGGAGGAAGCCCTTTTCAAGGTCGCTCTGGTCATAACGGTCAGTAGCCTTAGTTGCAATGAAACCGGGAGCGATGCAGTTTACATGGATACCATAGTGAATTGCTTCGATACCGGGGTTCTTGGTGAGCATGTTAAGGCCTGCCTTTGCAGCTGCATAAGGAAGAGTCTTTCTTCTTACCCACGGAACGAGAGAGTGAACAGAGCTGATATTTACGATAGAGCCCTTGATATTGTTCTCAATCATGTTCTTCATTGCGAAGTGAGAGAAGTATGCGGGAGCGTTGAGGTTAAGACCGATCTGGCTTTCCCAGTATTCAAGGGGCATCTTCTCAAAGCCGCCTTCGGGCATCTTGAGTGCACCGCCTGCATTGTTGATAAGTACATCGATGGTACCGAACTTTTCAAAGAATTCGTTCATCATGCGCTCAACAACTGCACGGTCAGAGATGTCGCCGCCGAAAATTTCAGCGCGTACGCCATAGGAACGGCACTTTTCTGCAACCTTTTCTGCATCGTCAGGCTTTCTGTTGTATGTAATACCAACATTATCGCCGTTCATAGCAAAAGCAATGGCGGTTGCTGCGCCGATACCGGAAGAAGAGCCGGTAACAAGTACATTTCTTGCCATTTTTGTGTTCCTCCAAAAAAATGTTTTATTTCGTATTTTTATTTTCAAGTTCGCGCACATGCTCTCTTACTGTATAAAGCGGTAAAAACATGTACGAGGGCATAACACCGTCAATATAATTGACAAGTGCCTCTGAAATTTTAACAAGGTCACTCTCGCCGCCATCAAGCTGTGATTTCACGAAATCACGGTATGAATATGTAAGCGAAAGTGCATCGTTTAAAAGTTTTTCCACCAAATCCTTGCCGTGTACAATATCGCCCGCGGGAAGAAAAGGATGTCCAAGCACCGCGCACTCCGCATTAAACTTTAAAAGTTTTTCCATCGACGCGCGATATTCCGAAAGATACATATATGCACCGCAACCTTGAACAAGTGTGCCGTTAAGCTGTACAGAGTCGCCGCAGACAAGTGTTTTTGTCTTGCGGTCGAAAATGCAAACCGTGTCACTGTCATGTCCGTGTGTTGCAACAATCTCCACTCTGCCGCCGATAACATCTCCGTCATAAAGCACGGTGTCAACCGCAGCACCCTCAAGTCCGCTTGAAGGAGGTGGGCTGTTTTTCGGAAATGCTTGTCTTATTTCAATATTATATTTAAGAGGGTCTGTAATTTTCGGCACCGAAAGTTCGTATGCCGCTATCTCACGGATGCCAAGTTCACGAAGGCGTTTAAATCCGCCGATGTGGTCAGCATGTGTATGCGTGCACACAACACATTCAATATCCGAAACTGAGAGTGAAAGTTCCGAGAGTGCAGGAACGATATATTCATCAACCTCTGCGCTATTCCCTGCCGCGTCGATAAGATAATTCTTATCACCCGTAAGGAGAACAACACCCGTTGTGGTTCCGCCATGCGGAACTCGTAGCAGATATACGCTGTCAACTACTCTCTCGAAACTCATAACTTCCTCTTTATGACTTATTTTCTCTTGCAAGCCTTAACCTTGGCAACAACCGCCTCGGTGTGCTTCTTGATTTCCTCATAGTCGCAAGTGCCCTTGGTGGGGTGAGTAAGGCCGGTGCCGAGTGCTACTGCATAAGCGCCGTCATCAAACCACTTGTCGATATTGTTGATGTCTACGCCGCCAACAGGGATAACTCTTGCCTGAGGAAGAGGACCGCTAACAGCCTTGATAAAGCCGATGCCAACTGCGCTTGCAGGGAAAAGCTTAACGATATCGCAACCGTAGTCCATAGCGGTAACGATTTCAGTAAAGGTCTGTACGCCGGGCATGTAAGCAACGCTGTAACGGTTACACATCATTGCAACTTCGGGACGGAAGTTGGGAGCGATGATGAAAGAAGAACCTGCGAGAATGCATGCTCTTGCGGTTTCAGCATCGAGAACGGTGCCTGCACCAACGAATGCATCAAGATTCTTTTCCTTGATTTCTTTCGCGATGGTCTCAATGATGTTGAGAGCACCAGGAGTGGACATGGAAACTTCGAGAATGGTAACGCCGCCGTCCATAATAGCGCGGGTACGAACCATTGCCTCTTCTTCACTCTTGTCGCGAACGATACCTACAAGGCCGTTTGCATGCATATTAGCAATAACTTTGTGCTTAAGAATATCCATCTTTTTTACCTCTGTCTTTCAGTAAACTTATCTTTGGATACGACCGTTGCCGCTACCTGCGATAAGGCTTTCAACATCTTCCTTACCGAATCTTACAAAGTCACCGTAAGTGGTGTGCTTGAGAGCGGAGCCGCCGATAGCGAACTCAATAACCTTCTGGTAGTCGCCGCCAAAGTTGCGGAGACCGTAGATAAGAGAACCGCCAAAGCTGTCGCCGCCACCGATACGGTCAACGATGTTGGTGATGGAGTACTTGCGGCTCTGATAGAAGCCACCGTCACGGATTGCAAGAACGCCGGACCAGTTGTTGTGGTCAGCAGAAACGCTCTCGCGGAGGGATACTGCAAGACCCTTAACATTGGGGTATGTATTCATAACAAGATTTGCAAGGTCCTTGTACATGTCAACATTGAGCTTGCCGGAGTCAACGCCGGTTTCCATCTCAATGCCAAGGCACTTCTGGCAGTCTTCTTCGTTTGCAATCATGTAGTCAATGTATTTTGCGATTTCGGGCATTACTTCGATGGGTTCCTTGCCCCACTTCCAAAGCTTCTTGCGGTAGTTAAGGTCGCAAGAAACGGTTACACCCTTTTCCTTGCACTTCTTGAGAGCTTCGATAGTAGCTTCGCAAAGAGACTCGGAAAGAGCAGGAGTGATACCGGTTACATGGAACCAGTCAGCACCGTCAAGAATTTCATCCCAGTTGAAGTCACCGGGTTTAACAGCTGCGATAGCAGTGTTGTCGCGGTCGTAAATAACCTTAGAGGGTCTCATGTTAGAGCCGGTTTCGGTAAAGTAAAGGCCAAGACGCTTGCCGGTCATCTGGATAGCGCTTGTATCAATGCCAAAGCGGCGGAGTTCGTTTACAGCAGCCTTACCAAGATCATTCTTGGGAAGAGCGGTAACAAACATTGCCTCATCACCGTATGCGCTTACTGCAACTGCAACATTTGCTTCTGCGCCGCCGAAGGTGCAAACCATGTTGGGGGTCTGGAGAATCATCTCTCTCGCGGGAGGAGTGAGTCTGAGCATGAGCTCGCCGAAAGTAACAACCTTTTTCATTTTTGTCTACCTCGATAAAATAATTTTTTTGCACGTCTTTCGTGCCATATTTGTACATAATAATTATAGTAAAAAATGTCCGTCAAGTCAATAACTACGGCATTCTTTCTTTACAAATAACTAACCTTTTATATCTCAGGTTTTTGCTAACTTTGATGAATTTTTAACAATGTTTGCATTTCTGTCCAATTTATTGTACAATAAACAAAAAAACACGGAGGTTTTACTATGTCTATTCCAACCCCTCATATAAATGCCTGCAAAGATGATTTTGCAAAAACAGTACTAATGCCGGGTGACCCTTTGCGAGCAAAATTTATCGCCGAAAACTTTCTCACCGACGCGCGCCTTGTAAACAATGTGCGCGGTATCCAAGGCTACACCGGTTATTATAACGGAAAACGAGTTTCCGTTATGGCAAGCGGAATGGGGATGCCTTCCATTGGCATTTACTCGTATGAACTTTTCAACTTTTACGGTGTTGATAACATCATCCGCGTTGGAAGTGCGGGGGCGATTTCAAACGAACTCAAACTCCGTGACATTGTTATTGCAATGAGCGCAAGCTACAACAGCGTTTACGCAAATCAGTTCGACCTCCCCGGCACATTTGCGCCAACTGCGAGCTATTCCCTGCTCAAAAAAGCCGTTGACGAAGCCGAAAAGCAAGGACTTAGCTACAAAGTCGGAAACATTTTGTCAAACGACCTTTTCTATGATGACAGCGCCTCCACTTTGAAGTGGCAAAAGATGGGCGTGCTTGCCGTTGAAATGGAAAGCGCCGCGCTTTACATGAATGCGGCACGCGCGGGCAAAAACGCACTTTGCATTTGCACAATTTCGGATTGTCTTTTCAATAATGATAAATGCTCTGCCGAGGAGCGACAAAATTCGTTTACCCAGATGATGAAACTCGCATTGGAGATTGCATAATGGCAAAAAAAGAAAACCAAAAGTTAAAGCTTTTGCACCTCATCGACATTTTCAATGAGGAAACCGACGAAAACCACGCAATTACAATGGCGGATATAATCGAAAAACTTGCCGCGAAAGGTATAAGTGCAGAGCGAAAATCGCTTTACACCGATTTTGCACTCCTCTGCGATTACGGCATTATTATCGAAAAAACCGCTGACCACAAATACTATGTTTCGACAAGAGCCTATGAACTCGCCGAGCTCAAAACCCTTGTTGACATAATCCAATCGTCGCAGTTTCTCACCGCAAAAAAGAGCAACGCGCTGACGAAAAAACTCTATCGCGAAACGAGCCGCTATGGCGCCGCAGAACTCGACCGTCAACTTCACACAGCGTTTGCAAAAGCGCCAAACGAAAAAATCTTTTACACCGTTGACGCAATTCACCGTGCGGTACGCGATAACAAACAAATCAAGTTTTCGTATTTTAGATATAATGAAGATAAAGTGTTGGTGGAGCGCACGGTGGGGCAACGGTATAGCGCAAGCCCCATTGCGCTTGTATTTGATAACGAAAACTATTATATGGTTGCTTTTAACGAGGACACCCGTGACATTCGCCACTACCGTGTTGACCGCATGCAAAAAGTAACCGTCACCGATGAGGTACGCACAGACGCATCACTCTACGGCAATTTCGACATAAGCCGCTACGAAAACAAAACTTTCGGCATGTTTGGCGGCAATGAAAATCTCGTTACGCTGAGCTGCAAAAACGAGGCGGCCGGCGCAATTATCGACCGTTTTGGCGACGAGGTGACATTTATCAAGCACTCCGATGGCACATTTGATGTAACAGTTCGTGTTTTTATAAGCGAGCAATTTTTCGGTTGGGTTACGGGTCTTGGCAAACTTGTAAAAATCAAAGCACCCGAGGATGTTTTAACAGCGTATAAGAACTTTTTAAAAGAACTTATAAATGAGTAAAAAAGATGGCAGAAACTCTGCCATCTTTTTTATGTTTGAGTTGTTAATATAAATTATAGTTTAGCGAAGTATGCCTCCCTCAGACGAGGGAGGTGGCGCCGTACGGCGACGGAGAGAGTGAACCATTGTCACATACTTTTTCCCTCCCTCAGTCAGCTAACGCTGACAGCTCCCTCGTCTGAGGGAGCCAATTATTACACCTATAAACTTTAATTTACATACTTACTTTAAATCAAAAGTGCTCCTCTTTTTTTGTTCGGTCTTTGATTTCAAAAAGTCACGCGGGGATTTGCCGTAGTGTTTTTTAAACATTTTTGAAAAGGCCATTACATCGCTATAACCAACGGCTGTAGCGGCTTGAGTAGCGGTATAACCAAGCTCGTGCATAAGCATTGTGGCACTTGCAAGTCTATGTACCCCCTTGGAG
>JAZQWE010000073.1:0-8172 GCA_045632225.1 Eubacteriales bacterium
CGGTACTTGCCCGTGCCTGCGTCACCGCCGACAATTCCCGCCTCATAAAGTTTCTTTACCGCAATATAAACCGCGCTACCCTCTGCCACATCGCTTGGGGCACCGCTGCGGGTAGCGGCTTACTCGCCGCTTGGGAGAATATTTGCGAACACAGTCGCCATTTCTCCTCGGGTTATATTCTTATTATAATCCAAAAATTGTCCGTTTGCAATAATATTATTATTTATGCAATATTCTACATACGGTGTGTACCAATTTTCACCTTTATTTGCCGCGCGTACAGAAGTTTTGTTATATGCGGTGTGAATATTTGCCGCCGCGGTGAGTGCCTGTGCCACGGTAAACTTGTTATCGGGCGAGAACTTTGTCTGTGACGTTCCGTTTGCAAGCGAATACTCGTACGCCATCTTTACATACTCATAAAACCACTTATCCTTTGTTACATCGCTAAAGGACTCTGTGTATGTACGGTTTTTAACAAACGCTTCTTTGCCGCTTTCAGAGTCAAAACCGCTGATTTTCTTTGCAAGCGGCATGGGGTTTGCCGAAACGGTATAAACAGTATCGAGGCTGTTTGGCATGCCGCTGCCGTTACCGATTGAAACGCCGTTTGCATCAACTGTCATAGGCTCAAAATGCGACCAACGGCGGTCGGAGGCATCGGGGCCAAGATAACCGTGGTACGATGCCCACTTTGTACCAAACGGGTCGGTGATGTAGGATGCATGACCGCAACCGTTAACCTCGGGCGAGCGTGCAAAAATCGGATCGCCGTATTTTTCCCAATTGGAGGCATCAAGCGGATCGCCTCCCTTGAACTTGAGGTAACTTAGCTGATAATAAACCGTCCAATATCCGCTACCCGTGTACATAAGGTAGTAGGAACCGTCATTACCGTAAACAGCCGCCGCACCCTCTACAACCTTTGGGTACCAGTTGCCGTTTTTATCCTGACCGTAGCCGCCCATTTCCCACTCCTCTGTAGGAACACAGATTGTTGTGGGCACGCCTATCATTGTCCAAGGATTTTCAAAATCGCAGATGTTTACTGTCTGGTGGAAGTCGGGAGTGCCGCGAAGCGCTTCACCGATATAGGTAATGTAGGTTTTGCCGTTGATAGTGCTTACAGACATACCGCCGCAAAGACTTTCAACATTGATTTCGGGAGCATCGGGGAACACAATTTTACGAGGCTTGTTAACCTCTCCCGTAACGGGGTCGCCCCATCTGCCAAGGAGGTTGTCGCCGTCAAGACATTTTACAACATGCATACGCTGGTTTGCGGTTGTGCCGTCGTCAAACGAGATAAACATGTACCATCCCGCATTTTCCTTGCCGACATCTTCTTCGCTGAAATACCAGATTTCGGGTGACCACAGATTCATACCGCCCGTTTCCTCAAGGATGGTGTACGCGGTAGTTGTTTTAATATCGGCAATATTTGCCGCTTTGATAATACCGATTGTGGTCGAACCCGTACATGTGTAGTAATAAAAACCGTCTTTTTCGTTGTAAAGGAGGTTGGGGTCGGCGTTGTTATAACGAATGGGGTTTTGGAATGTGGTGGTACCGCTTTCCTCTTCGTTAATATCAATATTGCCGCCGATATTCAAGGTGCTCTTCATATCACCAAGAAAGTCCTCTGCACCGCGAAGGTCGGTGAGGTGCATAAACTCGCCGCCGTCAAGATTTACGGTATATGTGCCGTGAAGAGTGGTGTTAAAACTCTTTGCGGGTGCAATTGCCGCCTGAAAATCGCCGCCCGTGATATTGAGCGTTACATTATAGTCAAGTGCATACTCCGCGCTGTCCTCCTCGTAAATGGCAAACACGCCGCCAAGGAATGTACCGCCCGAAATGTTTGCAACAACCGTGCCCGAGGTATTACCTCTTGAAGCAAAACAAACATAACTGTGGAATGTACCGCCCGAAATGTCTATGTTGTGAACAAGGCCGCTTGCAAGAAGCTTGGTGGAGTTATATCCGCCGCGAAGGCTGCTCCAATCACCGCTTTTTACGGTAACGGATGTAGTCTGCGAAGCAAGGAGGTTGTTATGGCCGCCGACAATTGCGGGGTATGTTGTGTTGCCGTTTGTAACCTCGTTTTTTACATTTTCGCCGATAGTTAGCGGTGCGCCCTTTGCATAGATTACAGCACTTGTGGGCGCGCTGATGAGAATGTCATCAATAACGGTCTTGCCGCCAAGGCTTACAGAAGCCGCAAGCACAAGCGCCGCACCGTCTTTGGAATAGTCGCTGATATAGTCAAAAGATGTAATTGTAACCTTGTTTGCATGAGTTTTTACGGTGTAGGCACTCTCGATTGTGTACTTATCCACGATAACAATTCTGCCATTCTCGCCGCCAAGTGCGCTGATTGCCGCATTAAGGTCACCAAGGGGGGATGAAGCACCCTTGCCGTCGCCCTTGCCGCCGTCTGCAAGGTAAACAAGATTTGCATCAATCTTTTCGCCAAATTTTGCGCTGATTTGGTCAATAAGCGCCTTATCCGCGCCATCGCCGTACATAAGCGCACCGTTTGAAAGAGATGACGCCATGTTGAATTTTTCAATTCTCGCGCTTTCAATATCGCAAAGCACAGCACAGTCAAGCGCGCCGAGGTTTACCATGGCGATATTGCCGCCGCGAAGACGGAGTGTGAGTTTTTTAGAAACAGAGTTTGCCATAGCATCAAGCGTGTTGATGCTACCGCCCGAAACTACGATTTCGGCGTTTGCAACAGAGCCGCCGCCCGAAACCACTTGGAGTGTGCCGATCGCACCGCCAAGGAGGGTCACGCTGTGGCTACCTGCGCCCGCGATGCCCGCAGAAAGTTTTTCGATACTGCCCGCTTTAACGGTGATATGACTGTTTTCACCCGCGCCCGCAAGTGAAAAACCGCTGTAAGGAGTTACCGTGCCCGCATCAATTGTGAGCGTGCCGTCCTTTGCAACAAAGGTAACAGCACCCGCCGCGGCAAGTCGCACATCCTTAAATGTCACATTGCCGTCAAAGGTGTATGTACCCGCAGAAAACTCAATCTGCCCCATCTCAATGCCCGCAAAAGTAACACTTTCGCTTGCTTTTTTATAATCGGAGGCAAGGCCAAAAGGCACCGCACCTATTACATATACAGTACCGCCGTTTTGACGGATGATTTCAAATCCCTTTGCAAGCGAGCCGATGGGGCTGTTCTTTGACGAGCCGTCACCGTTTGCACCCGCTTTTACATAAACTCTTGCAAGGTTTTCGTAATTGTCAAAAACCTCTTTAAAGCGTTCTACCTGTGTCTGGCCGAAAAGGCTTGCATCACAGTAAATATTTTTTTGCGAGCGTGCCTTTTGCGCGCTCTTTAAAATGTTTTCGTTGGCATAGGTAACACTTGCCGTGCCAACCTTACCGCCGCAAAGATACACATTGGCATTGCCAACGGTATTGTTAATGTTAATAGTGCCGACAACGCCGCCGTCAACACTCACTTTTGCATTGCCAAGGAGTTGGCGGGTAACATCGCCGCCCGTGTAAATAATGGAAACCGTACCGTCGTTAACAGTAATATCGGTGTTGCCCGCGTAGTGGTTTACAAGCGAGCCGCCGTAAATCTCCGTTACACTACCGCCGTTAACGGTTATGCGTGATGTGCCCGTATAGGTCATTGTGGCGACGCCCTTGTTGCGCGAAAAGCCGCAGATTTTATAAAATGTACCGCTTGATACTGTAATGTTTGAGTCAAGCGATGCATCAAGATCTGCACTTTCGGGGGTATGATAGCCGCCGACAACAAATGCCCACTTACTTCCGTTTTCAACGGTAAGACCTGTATCAAACTTTATCGGGTGGAAATTTGCTGTAAAGATTACAAAGTTTGACATGGAGATTGTAAGGTCGCGGAATGTGGTGGGACCCGACAAACGGTGGAATGTACCCGAATTTACATTAACCTTAAAATCAAGTTTTGCCTTGTAATCCTTTGTGCCGTCATTTGAGGTGATAACAATTTCACCCGAGTGAGCGGGTTGAATGTAATCGCCGCTTATCACATAATCGCTGACAAGCACAACCGTGCCGCCGTCTGCAATCGCATTTATCGCTTTATCAAGCGTTTTAAATGCAGATGTTTCATCGGTACCTGCGTATGCATCGTCACCGTATGCACCGTCAAGATAAACCGTTTTATCCGCCGCAAATGCAGAAAGTGCAAGCAAGAGCGCAAGCAAAATCACAGCGAAAAATCCAAACGGCTTTTTAAAACCACAATTTTTTGTCATAACAAAATCCTCTCAAAATCAGTTTTCAAGGTTGAAAGAAATATTGGGGACACAGTCAAAATTATCTACAATTGCCTTCATTGAGCGAAGGAGGGGTTGGTCGCGCGAGGAAAGCGCGTCATATTGCTGAACGCAAAGCCACATGCAAACGCCAAAATAAGGGCCAAGCACACGGTGCATCTTGCACCACGGGCCGTTTGAAAGGAAGAGGAACGGGATTTTGAGTTCCTTTTTGAGAAGTTTAATAGTGTTGAGATTGTTCCAAAGCTGTTCCTCGTTTTCAGTACCCGTAACAAACTTTGCAATGTCAACGCCGCGACTCTGTTGCTCAAGCGCAAGTTCAAGCACCTGCTCAGGCTCCATGTATTTGAAAACATGCGAGGACATAAGCACCTCTGCGCCCGCCTCGTGGAATTTTTCAATCTGCGCTTTCTGCTTTTCGATTGCGGCGGGTTTATATGTCATTTCACCGGGGGTGGGGTCAAATGTGTCACCGGTAAGGTCAACAAGAGTTGCGCCGCACTTTATTGCAAGCATAAGCTCGTCCATGCGCGCCTCTTCGGTCATTTCTTTGTTATATGCGCCACGGTAGTTTGTTATATAAAGGGGCTTGTTGCCCATGTATGCTGTGAGTTTTTTGAGAATTTCCTCGGTTCTGTACTCGGGGCGAAGTCTTTCCATCTGCATGCCAAAAGCCTCTGCACCGTCATAGATTGCATTGCGGATATTGTTAACCGCCTGAGTGGGGTTGTCAACAATAATCATATCTACAAGAAGCGGTCTTTCATGCCCTAAAAAAGTAAGTTTCTTTTCCATAATAAACACCTCTCTTTTTACTTATACTAATGATACCATTTATGCAATTTTTTATCAATGCAAAAACTGATACATTTTTGCACAAAACGATACTCATTTGGCTTGTTTTTGCAATATTATTGCTTTTATTTAACAAAAATGATATACTAAACTTAATTAAAATTAAGGGGCGACGGATATGGAAAGCATTGCAAAAATAACCCCCATACTGTTTAGCGGGGCGCTGACAATCAAAAATCCCGTTTTTAAATCGCGCGAACAGCGTGACAGACGCTGTCACGGCATTTGCTTTGCAAAATCGGGCAAAATGATATATTACCACGGCGGCAAGGAATATGTTTCGGACAAAAACCATGTTTTGCTGTTGCCCAAAGGCGCAACA
This sequence comes from Eubacteriales bacterium, assembly GCA_045632225.1. GTDB lineage: Bacteria > Bacillota > Clostridia > Oscillospirales > CAG-272 > UMGS902. Next base: position 5,467 of record JAZQWE010000073.1, read on the forward strand.
TATACGCAGACATGCACAAAAGAGGGCGAATTTTTGCTTGTGCAATATCAGGCGCTTGAGGGGTCTGCGCCAAAGGAGTTTATAAGCATTGAAATAACCGACCTTGAAAACTACATCGGAGAATTTCAAAAACTTGAAAAACTGTGGCTCCTCAAGCCTCCTAACGGACACCTCAGCGCGCTTTGTTCCATATATAACATTCTGAACCGCATTTGTAAAAACGAACTTGCGCAAGAGCAAAACAAAAATTTTGACATTATCCGCCCCGCCGTTAAATTTCTTGAAGATAATTTTACTTCTCCCACACTTTCAAACTTGGAACTTGCCGAAAAAGCGGCAATCAGCGAAGTATACTTTCGCAAAGTATTTAAAAATCAGTACGGCACATCACCAAAACAGTACATACAAAACCTGCGCATCCGCACCGCAGAAAATCTACTACGAAACGAGTATCTTTCCGTTTCTGCCATCGCGGAAATGTCAGGTTTTACAAGTGTTTACCACTTTTCGCGCACATTTAAAAAAGTGACGGGTTATACCCCCTCGGAGTATGTAAAAACATTCACAAAAGACTAAAAGGTCCGTTCTCATTTTCAGAGAACGGACCTTTATTTTTCAATTTTATTTTACGCCCTGCTTTTCAAAACCAATCATAAGTCCGCCCTTTTCAGCATAGAAACTGCAAAGCCCGCGACTTTGATAAATCTCAACATCCGCACCTTTGAACTCCGAAAGTATCAACTCTTTGAGTTTATTTGCGGCGTTTTCGTTTTGGCAATGGCCAATCTTGACTTTGCCGTCTGTGGCACCAAGCTTCTTCATTGTTGCAACTATCGATGAAAGCGCTCTTTGCTCACCGCGACACTTTTCAAGCGGCTCAAGCGTGCCCTCGTCACTTGCCTTGCCGACAAGGCGAATACCGAGAAGCCCCGCCGCCTTTGCAACAAGGGGACTTACTCTGCCGTTGTTTGCAAGATTTTTCAGCGACTCAAGCATAAAAACAAGCCCTGTGTGTTCCTTATACTCCATTATCTCGGTGCAAACATCTTCAAATGACTTGCCCGTATTTACAAGGTCGGCTATTTTTTCAACTATAAGACCGAGTTCGGGACCAGCAGAAAGCGAATTTATTACAAATGCGCGACGGGAGGGGAACTTTTCTTCATAATCCCTTTTTGCAACACATGCGGCATTGTAACTACCCGAAAGTGAACCGGTAATGGACACACAAAATACATTTTCCTCATCGCCAAAAGCGTTCATCCAATCTGCGGGTGCAGGGCACGCCGTTTTTGACTTGCCGCTGTATTTACTAAGGTCAAAAACCATTTGGTTAACATCAAGATTTTCATCATCCACATACTCTTTTTCGCTTGTGATTATCTTGAGCGGTGCCATTGAAAATGGCAATTTTGAAAAGGCAACAAGGTCTGCCGAAGAATCAGCTACGATTTTTGTCTTTTGAATATCCATTAAAATCTCCTTTAGGGATAAGTTTCTACATTATACACTAAAAAGCGACAAAAAGCAAGCCAATCGCGGCTTCATTTCATTTTTTTCAAAAAGCGGAACATTTCGTCAGGGCCTTCATCAGGGCCGCAATCCTCACTCGGACAGTTTGGGTCAATGTTAAATTCGTTATAAAATTCAACAATGTGAAAACCGCATTTGTTAACATAAAAATGAATATTTCTTTTTTCAAAATACGGGGTGCATGTTTCCCATATCTCGGTGTTTGGATACATTTCTTCAATCGCGCGCCATGCCCCATAGCCAATTCCCTTTCCGTGCTCATCGGGACTTACAAACAAAAGTTCAAGGTGGTTATGATTTGTTTCTTCTTCAATAGTCACTACCACACCGCCAACTTTTCGCCCCTCATAAATAATACGAAAGGCAGCATTTTTCTCTCCGTCAATTGACTCCTCAATTGTTTTGCGCGATATTATCTCGCCATCACCGTCGATATGGTCATCACGCTCGCCAAACTCAATCAATGCGCCGTGCTTAAACGCCCATTGATTATCCAGTATAAATTGCTCGCGGTCTTCGTCGCTCAAAGGAGCAAGGGCAACTTTGGTTTCTTTCATTTTATTTCTTATCCTCCCTGCGGTTCATTGTCAAATAAAGTATAAATGTAAATATCGCGCTTGCGGTGCAAGAAAAAATTGTTGTAATCCACACGCCGTTAAGTTCCCATATCGGTGTGAGTATAAAGAGAAATGCAATGGGGAAAACAAGCGTTCCGACAAAGGATACAAGCAGTGAGCGGAATGGGCGTTCAAGCGCCGTAAAATACGACGAATAGCACATATCAACCCATCCCGTAAGATAGGAAACAGAGAAAATCTCCATTGCAACAATGCTCAAAGCAAGCAATTCTTTGTCCTCATCTTTGACAAAGAGCGGAGCTACATACCGTCCCGCAAACATCATAAAGAGCATGGATAAAACGGATAAAACTATCGCGCCGATTATAATCCTTTTAAAAATCGCCTTTACTTTGTCATAAAGTCCCGCGCCATGGCAATAACTTATCGCAGGTTGAAGCGCATCGCACATACCAAAAACAAGCATGCCGATTATGCTGTCGACATACATTATCACAGAAAATGCCGCAACCGCCACCGTGCCGCCGTATTTAAGCAAAAAGAAATTGAACACAACCGACATTACCGACATTGAAATATTGCTGAAAAACTCGCT
>JAZQWE010000074.1:0-2888 GCA_045632225.1 Eubacteriales bacterium
GTTAAAATATAGTTTGCCGTCGGCATATTCAACCACGGCGTGCGGATTTTGATATGCGGGTGAGGTTTTGGGCAATGCATTTATGTCAGTTTGCGGATAGGTTTTGCTCCCCGACGTAACGCGGAGCGGATTTACCCATGCATGCACGGCAATGTTTTCGCCATGCGCTTTTTCAATCAGGTAGCCAAGACAATCAAAGCCGCCGTCGGCCTCTTTTCCTGCAGTACCCGAAACAAATTTCGACTGGGGAAAGATTTTTGATTTGTAAAGCGCGTCAGCCGCGGGGCGCACTTGAAAAAGTATGGTGTTAAATCCCGTTTCCTTTGCAAAAGCGACTATTTTGTCAAGTTCTGCGGCAAGTTTCTTTTTGGAAAGCCCCGTTTTTGAGGGAAAGTTTATGTTGTTTACCGTTGCAATCCAAAGACCGCGCATTTCCTCTGTGCCGCTTTTAAGCGGAGTGCCCGAAACAGAGATGTTTTCACCGTGCTCGGGGGCCGCAGGGGAGAGGGCGGTTGCGGGCAAAAAGGTTATCACAATCGGCACCGCCGCCGAAAGAAGTATCAAAATCACTGCGATTGCGGCGAGAAAGTATGCTTTCTTTTCTGTCATATTGCTTCCTCCATTAAAACAGTTTGTCCGTTTTAATGCTATGCTTTAAAAATGGTATGTATACATTGTAGCACAAAATTTGACAAAATGGGAGAAAATAATTGGAGCGCCTCGCGCATATAATTGCAAAAAAGGGGCGATGGGATGAAGAGAGTAAAAAAATATTTTGTTAATGCGCTCATACTCAGCGCATGCACATTGCTTATGCGCACGGTTGCCGTTATGTTCAACGCTTTTTGCGTAAATCGTGTCGGTAGCGAGGGCATGGGACTTTTCTCGCTTGTAATGAGCGTTTACACCTTTGCGGTAACGCTTGCAACCTCGGGCGTAAACCTTGCGGCAACGCGACTTGTGGCGCTGTACTTTGGTAAAAACGAGGGCGCGGCGCTGAAGAGTGCAATGCGCAAATGCCTTTTGTACAGCGCATTTTTCGGCACGCTTGCAAGCGCGCTTTTGTTTGTGTTTGCAGACTATACCGCAAATAATTTTTTAAATGAGGCGCGCGCCGCCATCTCAATCCGTGCGCTTTCGCTTTCGCTGCTCCCGCTGTCGCTTTGTTCGGCATTTTCGGGGTATTTTGCGGCGGTGCGCCGCGTCTACAAAAATGCGATTTCGCAAGTGCTTGAGCAAACGGTAAAAATTTTAAGTTGTACATTTCTTTTGTCAATTCTCATGCCGCGCGGCATTGAATATGCATGCCTTGCGCTTGTGCTCGGCGGCACGGTCAGCGAAATTTTTTCGTTTTTAATCCAAATTATCTCATATATTTGCGACTCGCGCGCACTACGCGGCGGTGGGGAAAAGGTGGCAATGCGCGAAATTCTCGGAATTTCGCTTCCCGTGGCGCTTTCCGCCTATGTACGCTCGGGGCTTGTCACGCTTGAGCATATTTTAATTCCGATTGGACTTGCGGCATACGGCGATGCAAGCGCGCTTGCAACCTATGGCGTTGTAACGGCGGTTGCCTTGCCGATTGTGCTTTACCCGTCGGCATTTGTGGGGGCGTTTTCGGGGCAGATTATTCCCGAGATAACCGAGTTTTACTCTTCCAAAAATCAAAAAGAACTCGCATATATCACCGAGCGGGCGTTTTCGGTAACGATTTTTTGCTCCTGCCTTGTGGCGGGTATGTTTTCGGTGTTTGCAAGCGATATTTGCGCCGTTATTTACTCTTCAACCGATGCGGCGGAGTATTTAAAAGCGCTTGCCCCGCTGATGCCGGTCATGTTTCTTGACACCGTGACCGATTCGATTTTAAAGGGACTTGGCAAGCAGGTGTATACCATGTGTGTAAACATTGCCGATGCGGCGATAAGTGTCCTATTTGTGTGGCTTTTGGTGCCGCGTATTGGCGTTTACGGCTATATTTTTGTTATTTTTATTTCCGAATGTGTAAATACTGTGTTCAGTATAGGAAAACTCATGGCCACCGTTGATTTTAAAATCTCTATTAAAAGGGTGGTGCTTTCTCCGCTTGTGTCAGCGGTGTTTGCCGCAAATCTTGTGCATTTTATAATGTCAAATGCAAATTTGTCGCTGAGTGTGGGCACATTGATTTTTGAGTGCATAATGTATACCGTCTTTTACATAGCCGCCGCACGCTTTTTCGGCGCTGTTGGCAAAGAGGAATTTTCATGGATCAAAAAAATTGTGAAAGATAATTGAAAAATATTGTATTTTTTATTATAAATGTGGTATCATGTAAAAAAGGGAATATCCCCAAAAACAACATAAGGAGGCATAAACATGGCAGTTGTTAAACTTACAAGTGAAAATTTTGAAAAAGAGATAAAGCAGTATGAAGGCGTTGCGTTGATTGATTTCTACGCTGATTGGTGCGGCCCTTGCAAGATGGTTTCGCCCATTGTAGATGCGCTTGCAAACGAGCAGGATAAATTTAAAATTTGCAAGGTAAATGTGGATGAGGAAAGCGCCCTTGCGGCAGACTTTTCCGTAATGAGCATCCCCACCTTGGTAGTAATGAAAAACGGAGAGGTTGCAAATACCCACATCGGCCTTGCCGCAAAAGGCAAAATCGTTGCAATGCTCGAAAATGCATAAAAAGCTTTCGCAATCGGCAGGATTATTTCTGCCGATTTTGTTGTAAACCGAAAACCAGGCGATAGTCGCGTGGTTCCAAAAAGGCTTTGCCGATAAACAGAAAACAAATAAAAGATAGAAGATAACGCTTTGTATCAAAGGCTCCCTCCGAGAGGGAGCTGTCAGCGGAGCTGACTGAGGGAGAGTGCGCGATAAAACCTTGCTAACGCAGGCTCCTT
>JAZQWE010000075.1:0-2375 GCA_045632225.1 Eubacteriales bacterium
AGCCATGCGACTTTTTCGCATGGCTGTTTGACTATTTTACGAGTGTTGCGGTGCTTGTAGCGCCGTCCCACGAAACTGCGGCACCAAGGTTTTCTGCAATAAATCGCACGGGTAGATAGCTTCTGCCGCTTGCGCCGTCGATAAATGCAGGTGCAACAAGTTCTTTTTCAATTCCGTTAACGGTTGCGGTGCTCTTTCCGATGGTTATAACAATTGTTACGGTGGGAGTTGTAAGTGTCGCGGTGCTTGTAGCACCGTCCCAACCGATGGCGGCACCAAGGTTTTGCGCAACAAAGCGTACGGGTAGCATGGTGCTGCTGTTTTTAATCACCGGGGCGGCATCAAGTGTCTGTGCTGTGCCGTTTACATAGGCTGTTTTTTGGTTGATTGTAAGTTTAAGTGCGGTTTTTTGCGGCTCGGCTTTAGAATATGTTACCACTTTGCCGCCGTTGTTTTCAATTGTAAAGACTTTTTGAGCCGCTTCGCTGAGTATCGCGGTGCTTCCCGAGTCCAAAACAACTTTGAAATGGTAGTCGTGATTTGACATAAACACAACGCTGTCTGTTACGGTGAGTGTTGCTCCGCTGCGGATGCGAACGGTATTCTGTTCGTTTTCCTGAAAGAGGATTATGTTGTCAAATACAACATCGCTTGAAATTGTAAATGATGCTTTTGCCGCCATTTTCAGCGCGCACGAGGGATTGTTTTTCGGTTCTGTGTTTTTGTAGTCCACATCGTCAAATACCGATGTTATTACAAGAGTGCTGCCAAGGGCGGGGAGCACATAGTCGCCCCCGATTAAAACCTTTCCGCAAGCGACTAAAGTACCGCCGTTTTTAAGTACGCTTACAGCACCGTTTTCGTTAAGTTGACCAAATCCCTTTTTGGGAGTTTCGGCAGTTGGTACAAGGTTTGAGTTGTTGCCGTTGTTGTAGTCGATAAATGCAACAGCGGGGAGATTTTCGTCAAAAACTGCGGATTTGTCGCTTGTACTTTCAAGGATTGTGGCTTTTTCACCGATAACGATTTTGCCGCTACCGCTGACAGAGGAGAAAATGCCGCCGTTTACAATTGCTGTGCCGCCTTCTTCAACATAAATCTTTGTAAAAAACGGCTGTTTTGACATGCAAATTACCTTGTCTGTCACGGTGAGTGTTGCGCCGCTTTTTACATAGAAAGTGTTTTGCGCACCCTCTTGAAAAAGGATGATGTCATCGATTATAAGGTCGCTTGCAACGGTTATATCCGCGCCCGAAACAAATTTAAACATGCCACTTGTGGGGTTTGTATCGGGTGAGGTGTTTTTATAGTCCACACCGCCGTAAACGGCTGTGAAAGTAATGGGGCCGTTTGCTTTTAATGTATAGTCGCCGCCGATAAACATTTTTTCAAAAACTACAATTGTGCCGCCGTCTTTTACAATGGAGAGGGCACCGTCCTCGTCAATTTTTGCAAGGTTCTTTTTTGGTGTTTTTTCGCTAAGTCCGTCGAAATCGTTGTTGCCATTATTATATGATAAAAATGCAACATTTTCCGCTGCAAAAGTGCTGAAAACAAAGAGCATGCACATTGTTAAGATACAAAATAGTTTTTTCATAGTCATCCGCCTTTTGTAGATTTTCTTGATTATATCAAAAATATCGGGAAAATACAATACGCCTGCTTTTAAAAATCAAAAAGTACAATAACATTTTTCGAAAATTACATTGCTGTTGAAAACCATTGGTGATAACATTATTATAGAATAATATTGAAATTTCCAAGGGAGATATGATAAAATGAGTTACGAGTTTAAAGTTAGCGGCTTGACAGTCGGCGGTTTTGTTAAAGAGGTAAGATACGGCGTTGAAGAAAACGGCGATACCGTAAAAATCGTTGTTCGCAAAGCGGACCTTTTAAGCCCCCGATTTGAAAACCTTAAAATTGAGTCAACTCTCGCAGTTGCACATCAGGGCGATAAGGGATATATGTTCTATCCCACCGCGTTCCACAACGGTTTTGTTATGACCCGTTTTGATGTTGAGCGCCCCGATACAACTTTCCGTTCTTGGCCTACCGCTATGCTTACCGCGGGTATCTGTGGCAATGAAAACGCGGTTTTCATCCGTGTTGACGGTGAAGCGTTTGACGGCAGATTTGAAATTAAGTATGAAAACGGTACATATTCGATTTCTCCCGAGTTCCGTTTTGACGGCGACGAACCCGATGAGGATGTTGTTGTTACATACAAGCGCATGCCAAATGCAACCTATGTTGATATGGCCAAAGTACACAGAAAGTATCAGCTTGATTTCTGTGGCTGCAGACCCTTGCGCGAAAGAGTTAAAGAGCGTGAAGTGCTTCGCCGTGCGGTTGATATGGTTGAAATCCGTGTC
>JAZQWE010000076.1:0-1939 GCA_045632225.1 Eubacteriales bacterium
AGGACGATGTAAAGTTCAATGACAAGAAGATTCAGGACCTCACCGATAAGTTTATCAAAGACATTGATGCAATCGGCGCAGAGAAGAGCAAGGAAATCATGTCTATCTAAAACTACCGAGCCGAGGATAACCCTCGGCTCAAATTTTGTGTTTTGAGGTTTGTTATGTTTTTCAAAAAAAAGCAACCCGTCGTAACGGTTGACGAGCGACTGTACCATGTTGCCTTTATCATGGACGGCAACGGCCGTTGGGCAAAAAAGCGCTCAATGCCGCGCGAGTTCGGTCATGTAAACGGTGCCAAAAACTTTAAAAAAGTTATCCGTTACTGTGGCGACAAGGGAATTAAAATTATTACTGTTTATGCTTTTTCCACAGAGAATTGGAAACGCCCGAAAAACGAAGTTGATGCGATAATGAAATTGCTTTCCGACTATATTGACGATGCTGTTGCAATGGTTGACGAAAACAATATTCAACTCCATTTTCTTGGCGATATGAGTATTTTTCCGCCCGAAACAAGAGCAAAGATTGCCAATGCCGAAGAGGTTTCAAAGGACAAGGAACTTGTGCTTAACATTGCACTTAACTACGGTTCGCGTGCTGAAATTGCGCATGCGTGCGAGGTGCTTATCGAAAGTGGCAAGACTTCTGTCAGCGAAGATGATGTTGCAAAGGCGCTTTATACCGCGCATTGTCCCGACCCCGACTTGATTGTCCGTACGGGCGGTGACCTTCGTCTTTCAAACTTTTTGCTTTGGCAGGCGGCGTATGCCGAGTTTTATTTCACCGATACTCTTTGGCCCGACCTTGGTGAACGCGAGATTGATAAAATTATCGACGAGTTTTATTCAAGAAAACGCCGATACGGAGGACTTTGATGTTAACGAGAATTCTTACGGGAGCGGTTTTGTTTTTAATTGCAATTCCCGTGGTTATTTTTTCAAATACTTTTGTGCTTGAGGCGGCGGTTGCGCTTCTTTCGCTGACAGCGGTGTTTGAAATGATGCGATGCCTTGGACTTAATAAAAATTATTATTTGTCCGTTCCCTCATACATAATGGCGCTTGTTACCCCAATGATTATGCGCTCACTTGATAAATTCAAGGCGCCTTGGCTTGTAATTTTTGCATCTGTGTACATTTATGCGCTTTATGTGCTTGCATGTGCAATGTTTTCGCAGGGAAAGATAAGATTTAAAGATGGCGCAAAGGCGTTCTTTTCAACCGTCTATATTATTTGCGGATTCAGTTGTCTTGTGGCAACCCGCTCTTTTAACCACGGCGCATTTTTGCTTGTTTTGGTTGTTGCTGTAGCATTTGCTACCGATATTTTTGCATATTTTTCGGGCATGCTTTTCGGCAAGCACAAGCTTATCCCGCTTGTCAGCCCCAAAAAGACTGTTGAGGGTGCAATTGGCGGCACATTGGTTTCGGCGGCGGCATTTGTTGGCGCGGGATTCCTTTACTCCGCGCTTTATGACACGGGCAAGCCGAACATTGTGCAGTTCTTCCTTTGCGGATGCGCACTTTCCGTTGTTTCGCAGATTGGCGACCTTATCGCTTCATATATCAAGCGTGAGCGAGATATTAAAGATTACGGCAACCTTTTTCCCGGTCACGGCGGCGTGCTTGACCGCTTTGACAGCGTAATTGCGGTTGCTCCCATTCTTTATATCATGCTTGATGCAAATATTTTAACTGTTTTTGGATAAAATTATGGAAAAATCAATTATAGTTCTTGGCTCAAGCGGCTCTGTTGGTACTCAGGCGCTTGATGTTGCAAGAGCGCACGGCATAAAGGTTGAGGCGCTCACAGGCGGGCAGAATGCAAAGCTTGTAGAGGAGCAGATAAGAGAGTTTAAGCCGCGCTTTTGCGCAATGGCAAATGAGGCGGCGGCCGATGATCTTGCGGTGCGTGTAAAGGATACAGATACAAAAAT
>JAZQWE010000077.1:0-3191 GCA_045632225.1 Eubacteriales bacterium
TTTCATTAAATGCCATCGTTAATTATACCATCAGCAAACAAAAAAGTAAATACTAATTTGTCACATTTTCGTCGAAAAAGGCCGTTAATATTTAGAAAAACTTAACTTGCGTCATCCCCTGATACATTGCACGGAGTTCTCTTGGGGTAACATGTTCGTTTTTCTTTAAAATGTCGCCAAAATATTTTGCGTTTTTAAAGCCGCATTTTTTGGCAATTTCCTCAAACGAAGCCTCGCTTGAAGCAAGCATTTTCTTTGCCGCTTCAAGGCGAACTTTGATTAGATACTGCACCGGCGAACAGCCGTAAACACGCTTGAACGAGCGCGAAAAAACGCTCTCGTTCATAGAGCAACTGTGAGCAAGGGTGTGCACGGTGAGCTGTTCCATGTAGCGCTGTTCAATCTGCAACATTGCAGGAGAAAGACGCTCGGAAAGATTATCAAAACGCTCAAGACGGCTTATCATTCCGTCGCGGGCAATTTTTGCAAGCGCCATATAAACCGCCGCGCAAATTTTGAGACAGTCATGATAGTATTCAAGCGCATAAGCGCTCATTTTCGCAACGGAGGAAAGTCCCACGCCCTCTCCGACCTCGCCAATTGCAACATCGGCCAGTTCAAGATGCTCAAGGAACTGTTCCTGCGCCTTAAAATGCACGAATTCACATTCAAAATCATCGCTTTTTTCAAAAAATTCAGCCTCGGTACCAAGTCTTACAAAAATCATGGTGCCCTCGTATACTTCCTCGTCGCCATCGTTAGAAGACAGTTTAGCACTTCCCTTTTTCACAGAAAGCAACAAGTGCGCTTCTTTGGGGATAACGGTTTTCGCACCCTCGCCAAACGCCACGGGCGAAATCGGTAGTTTTTCACCCTCGTCAAAGTCATTCCAAAGTCCTATGTATTTTTCCATAAGCACTCCTATTTTTTAAGTCTTAAAACTCTCAAAGCCTTATTTACCGCCCGTTTTGCAAGACGGACATATTTCGGGAAAATTTTGCACTTAAACCTTGTCTGCGGTTTTGCAAGAAAGCTGTTTAGTTTTTCAAGGGTGTTCTCCCACTCGGACAAAACAAGTGTTTCGCCCGCTCTGTGATGGTTGTGGTATCCAACCCCAAGATTTGTGCCGCAAATACGCGCGCAAAGAACTTGCAAGTCGCATCCGCCGTCTTTCTTTTCATCCTCAAAGCCAATGGAACTTAGTATATATTCCTTGAATTTATCGGTGTTATCCACTTGATTATAAAGGCAGAAATTCGTTCCGCACCAGTCAAGTTCAAGCATAAAGCAATGTTTGTTCAGTTCTTTTAAAAGTTTACGGTTGCTTTTTCTCAAATATTTTGCACCGTGCTTGCCCTTTTCCTCACCGTCAACAATCAGCAAACTGTGCCCCGATTCGCGTAGCGCATAAAGCATTGCGCATCCGGCGCGGTCATCTGCACCAATGCCGCATTTGGGGTTGGTGCTGCGAAACACGCCGTCAGAAAATTCAACACCACGCTCACCGCCAAACGCGGCGGGGTAATTTTTATCCCACACGGTATCGGTATGGGCAACCAACACAACTCCGTCTTTTCTTGTACCGGGAACATAAACATACCTTTGCAAAGGTTTTTCTCCCTTGCCGACAACTGCCCCCTCAAGCGCCGCAAAGCGCTCAAATATCAAGTCTCCGCAATCAAGCGGTGTATTCAAAAACTCTGTTAAAAGATCAACATGTGTATTATTCAAAGTCGCATCATCCTTAAATTTTACTTTTTGCCCCTAAGTTTCAAAATCAATAATGTTGTCAGCGGCAAATAGGCGCAGGCAATATAAAAAAGTTTTGTGCCGGTGCTCATGGCCGGTAGTAAACATTTTTTATACTCCCTTAAAACACCGCGCATCTTTTTGCTGTCAACGCTATACGGCTTGTTTTTTTGAATACAAGTGACAAAATTGAAAAACGCTTCTTTCTTCTGTCGATTTGCGTATTTTGTTCTACCAAGGCTCTCTTCGCTTTCCCAAACCAATTTGCGTCTGTAAAAACGGCTCCAGAAGCCGGTAAATCCAAAGTCCCATGAGGCGTTTGTCGAGTGGATTCTTACATAATACCACTTTTGTTTGAGAAAAACAGCGTTTGCGCCCTTTATAAGGTTTTGATATATGAAATAGAAATCCTCGCCTACATGCATATTCGTATCAAACCTTGTGTCACCTATCAAATCGCGATGCATCATGACACCGCCAATACAGTCAAGCGGAGTTTGTGAAGAAAACACCGCCTCAACCGTTTGCTCGTTGCTGTGGTAGGCTGTATCCCCAAGGGCGGTACTTTTTGCAATTCGCTCTTTTACTGTCGCCCACTGTTTTTCATTTACATTCAAAAGCGAAACGCCTGCAATAGCGGCATCGCTGTTTTGGAGTGCATCAAGTAAAACTCCGATTACTCTTGGATGAATGACATCATCGCTGTCAATGAAAAAAACATACTCACCGCTACTGTTTTCAAGTCCCATATTGCGTGCCGCAGATACCCCGCCGTGCTCTGCTTTCAAAAGCCTGATTCGAGAATCTTTTTTCGCATATTCCTCGCACACTTGCACGCTGTTGTCACTTGAGCCGTCATCAATCAAAACTATCTCAAAATCCTGACATATCTGCGCCAAGACCGAATCAATACATTCGCCAACAACTTTTTCTCTGTTATATACAGGAATAATAACCGAAACTTTCATGGAGTAAAGACGCACCTCCTTGACTTTTTAAAGAAAAGAGAATAAAATAAATTAAACATATTTTAAAAGGAAAAACAAAATGGATATATGCGTTGTTACAAACGATGCGCGCCTTGCGCGCTTCATTGTGCTTGAACTAAAAGAAGCGGGATACACCGCCATGCACAGCGAAGTTGTCGGCAGTGCCGACCTTTTCATCTGCGACCTTGATTTTCTTAAAGATGTGCCAAGCAACTCTATCGGTTTTTCATACGATGAGGGAAAAAGTGCCCTTGCCAAAGACTTTTTACCAAGACCAATCGACACACAAAGACTACGGCGCACGGTATCAAAAAGACTGTCGCTGTACCCTTTGCAAAAATCATCATCCGAAATCGAGATAGATTCAAAAAGCAGAAGAGCAAGGTCAAGCGGTAGCGAAGTCCGCCTTTCCGAAAAAGAGTTCGCACTCCTCAAAAAACTTACAAAAACAAA
>JAZQWE010000078.1:0-5406 GCA_045632225.1 Eubacteriales bacterium
GAGCGTGCCGCCGCTCGGCGTCAAAATCGCGTTGATGAGTTTGGCAAGCGTGGATTTGCCCGAGCCGTTGTGACCGAGCACCGCCACATACTCACCTTTTTCCACAGTAAAGGAAACATTTTTGAGTGCCTCGGTGGCCTCGCCCTCATCATCGGTGTATGTGAAAGATAAATTTTCAGCAATAATAAAAGGTTCTGCCATTTTTACCGTTCCTTTTGTAAGTTAATCAAATTCATAACGCACACTTGCACCGCAGGGGAGCAGAGCACCGCTTGATTTTACGGGGAGCGCAATTTCCATGGCATCGCTGTGACCGCCGCGCTTCGGTTTAATGCGGATGTCTGCGATGTACTTCATAGAAAGGGGCGAAAGACCCGTTGTGTAGGAGTTGATTAAGAAAAAGAGGGGTTCATCGGACAAAAGCTGTTCGGTGAGTTTGATAAACTCATCGATGCTGTCCTCAATTTTCCATACCTCGCCCGTGGGACCGCGTCCGTAAGAGGGAGGGTCCATGATGATGCCGTCATATTTATTGCCGCGTCTTATTTCGCGCTCAACAAATTTTTTGCAATCGTCAACAATGTAGCGGATAGGAGCATTTTCAAGACCCGAAAGGCGCGCATTTTCCTTTGCCTGGGCAACCATGCCCTTTGCCGCGTCAACATGGCATACGGATGCGCCCGCCGCGGCCGCCGCAATTGTTGCACCGCCCGTGTATGCAAAAAGGTTAAGCACCTTGATGGGGCGGTTTGCCTTTTTAATAAGGGAAGAGAACCAGTCCCAGTTTGTAGCTTGCTCGGGGAAAAGACCCGTGTGCTTAAAGCCCATCGGCTTTATGAGGAACTTGAGGTTTTTGTAGCTTATAGTCCATGTTTCGGGCACGCGGCTGTCCTTCCATGCGCCGCCACCGCTACGGGAACGCTTGTATGATGCATCTGCATTTTTCCAGAGCTTGGACGAGGCCGCGTCTTTCCAGATAACCTGCGGGTCGGGGCGCACAAGTGTGTAGTCACCCCAGCGCTCAAGGCGCTCTCCGTCGGTTGCGTCGATAAGTTCATAGTCTTTCCATTCGTTGCTGATCCACATATCAATTCTCCATAGTTATTTGTTAAAATATCCGCCCATTCGGGAAAACGCAGAGTGTCCATGGCACATTGCAATGGCAAGCGCGTCGGCGGTGTCATCGGGTTTTGGCGGCTTTGGCAAGCCAAGCATGGTTGTTACCATTTGTATAACCTGCTGCTTTTCTGCACGGCCGTATCCAACCACCGCTTGCTTTACCTGAAGCGGGGTATATTCGCCTATGTGAAGTCCGTGCTTTTTTGCCGCAAGCAAAATAATCCCTCGCGCCTCGGCAACAACAATACCCGTTGTTTGATTGGTGTTGAAAAACAGTTCCTCGATTGCGAGATGATTTGGCTTGTACTTTTCTATGATTTGGTTTATCCCGTCATAGATTTTTTCAAGGCGGTCAACGGTATCCGTACCCGCCCGCGTTTTTATCGAGCCAAAGTCGACCGTGCGAAAGCGGTTGTTTTCAAAATCTACAACGCCCCAGCCGACTATTGCATAGCCGGGGTCAATTCCGAGTATTCGCATGCCATACCGCCTCCTTTGCAGAGTTGTAGCAATTATATACTATCATATTATTATAGCATACATATACGCGATTTGCTACATTTTTTATAAAAATCATTGAAAATAATGCGCATTTTAAAAAAAGTTGCATTTTTGCGAAAATTACAATCACATTGTGTTGAAAAATACATTGCAATTTTAAACATAAGGTGTTATAATGGTACCGTCCATATTTATACAAAATGCATAAATAAATTTTGGAAAGGAATTTTTCACTATGAGCAAAAGAATTTTAAGCGTGTTGCTTACCCTTTGCATGCTCCTCGGTATGTTCCCTGCAGTGCTTCCCGCAAGTGCTGAAGAAACCGCCGCAGATGTTATTGAAATCGGTACTGCAGCAGACCTCGTAGCCCTCATGGGTAAAGAGGAAATCGTTTCCGGTAACTATAAGCTTACCGCAGACATCGACCTTACCGGTTATGATCAGAAACCTATCGGTATTTCTGACGCCAACCACTTTACCGGTACCTTTGGCGGTAACGGCAAGACCATTTCCGGCATCAATATCTCCAGCGGATATGTTGATAGCAAGGGTGTTGAAAAATACATCGGTCTTTTCGGTTACATCAGAGATGCTGAAATCAAGGACCTCACCATCGCGGGTACAGTTACTTCTAATGAAGCAACAAGTGAATCTGTTGGTGGTCTTGCAGGTTATGCTCATCAGGCAATCACTGTTAAAAATGTTGTAAACAATTGTACCGTTACTTCTGCGGGCTCTAATGTCGGCGGTTTGATCGGTTTTATGCGTGCTACCTATGCAAACAATGCAACTATTGAGAACTGTGTTAACAACGGTGTAGTTACCGGTTTGAGAAATGTCGGCGGTGTTTTGGGTTATATGAATACCCATACTTCCCCCGCAGGCGCGAATACCGTAACTGTTAAGGGTTGTAAAAACACCGCTACCGTTACATCTACCATTACCGACAACTCTTCCAATGTCGGCGGTATCGTTGGTGTTGCTAACTCTGCTAACAAGGGTTACACCATCATCACCGAGTGTCTTAACGAAGGTGATGTAAGCGGTTACTTCCATATTGGCGGTATCATCGGTCTTTACAGTGCTGCCGATAAAGATGCAACCACAAACTATGCATCCATTACCGTTTGTAAGAACACCGGTAATATCTCTGCGTCTAGAAACAGCTACTCCCATGTAGGTGGTATCATCGGCCAGGCTAACAATATCAGCAACATTTCCGACTGTCTTAATGTTGGTGTTGTATCCGCAGTACATACTTATGTCGGCGGTATCATCGGCGGTTCTGAATCCAGTTCTGTAAAGTACCTCGGTGCTTACAACTGTCTTAACAAGACTGCTGTTGTTTCTCCCAAGGCACCTCACAACTATGTTAACTCCATCGGCGGCTTCCTCCCTGTGAAGCCTATCGGCAACTGCTACTACTATGGCGAACTTCAGGGTACACAGTGGAAGAACGGTGAAGCCGTTTCCACTCAGTACACCGCAGATTGCTTTGATGCACTCAATGCAAGCGGCGCATGGGTAATCGCTGAAGATCCCGATCTTGCATATTTCCACGAACACAACTATGTGGATTATGAAACTGTTGGTACAACAGGTCACCACAAACTTTGCGCATGTGGCGCGGCAGACGAAGTTGCAGCGCATGTTGACGAAGATGCAAACGGCGCTTGCGACCTTTGCGGCGGCGTAACTGCTTGTAGCCACGAAGGTACTGAAAAGACCTATGTAGTTGTATCCACTTCCACATGTAACACCGCTGGTGTTGAAAAGGAAATCTGCTCTTGCGGCGGAGAAACCGGCGTTACAAGAGAACTTGCACTTGACCTTACAAAGCATGAAGCAATTGACTATGTATGGCACAAGGATGGCGAAACCTACTTCTACGCTTGTACCGCTTGCGGTAACCGCATTGTAGAGCAGGCAGATGCTCCTACCGTATATGTAGACGCTTATTCTTCGGGCGACGTTCACATCGGTTCCGACGATGCAACAGGTACTGCTTCTGACGAAGTTCTTACTGTTGAAGAAGCTATTCGCCGTATCGCAAATGTTGGCGGTACCGTTTGCCTTACCGACCGTTACTACACCAAGGGTGTTATCACATTCCCCGAGTACAGCGAACCTATCACCATCACTTCTCTTGCTAACGGTGTAAGCGGCAAGTCCGGTTTCTATCTCACCGGCGAAACTCGCTTTATCCTCGGTGGTGATACCACATTCCACACAATGTACATCTTCTCCGATTCCAACACCGCAAGAAGCTTTGTATTGCAGGCTAACTGGCACAACCTCACAATCGGCGACGGAATGGCAACCGGTGTTACCGGTAGCATCGTAGCAGGTACACAGAACACTGTTGGCGACGATACTGATGCAAAAGATATTACCATCACCATTTCCGGTGTAAACCAGTATTCAAAGGGTACCGGCGACGGCTCTTCCTTTGAAAACAAGCCTACTTTCTACAACAAGGTTTTCCTTGGTAACCGTATTAACACCGCATCTGTTTTGACAGGCGAATTTACTGTTTCCAATAAGAAGGTTACTTTCGTTACAACCGAAGGCATTGGCTATCCCGAAATCGCAGATATGTATCTCATCACTGCGGCTCCTGCTGCAACCCCCCTTGTTTCCACCACTAATTGTGAAACTGTTGTAACCCTTAACGGCACCTCCACAATCGGCAACCTTATGTCCGGCTGGAAGAACACCGATGAGGGTGCAGGTTACCTCGATAAATTTGTTCTTAACCTCAACGATAACTCCAATGTTACTACTTACTATGCGGTTAGAAACATCAAGAACATCGAGATGAATGTTTCCACCGGCAGAACCACCAAGGCAAGTTCTCCTATCTTTACAAAGGGCCCCGGTTATACTCCCGACGGTACTGAAACCATCGTTGCAAACTACAGCTCTCACTCCTTTGCAAAGACCGCTCTTGCAAACGGCTTCATTCAGGGCTCTCATTACAATGCAATGTATGCTGGCCGCGTTACCACCAACATTACAAACGAATGTACATTTGATGAAGGTGTTATCACCACCGAACCTACTCCCGCAGCTCCCGGCGTAAAGACCTTTACATGTAGCGAATGCGGCAGAAAGGTTACCGAAAGCATTCCTTATGTTTGCACCGCACATGTATATGTAGTTGATGCAAACGGCGTATACACTTGTGCAAACGGTTGTGCAGATGTTGCGGCTCCCGCAGGCAACACCGTTACCGCAGTTCCCGTGGTTAATGGCGATACCGTAACCGTAACCGTTAATGCAAATATCACCGATGCACTCGTAGGCGCAACTCTTTATGTTGACGCTCCCGAAGGCTTTACTCTCATTTCTTGTGAAGTTGGCGAACTCGTTGCAGACATGATTTTCATGGGTGCTGACGATCTCGCAAAGAATCCTTACAAACTCGGCTTTATCGATTCTGCTCTCGTAGACAGCGCTCTCGTTGGTACTCTCGCAACCCTCACCTACACCAAGACTGAAGGCGTAGAAGACGGCGAATTCGTATTCTTCGTAACTGTTGATGAAGCATACAATGTTGCTGAAGAAGCAATTGAAGTAATCGGCGTTGGCGGCAAGATCACTCTTGCAACCGCTCCTTCTTGCGACCACACAAACACCACTACCACAAACACCGCAACATGTACTGAAGGCGGCGTTGAAAAGGTAGTTTGCGAATGCGGCGAAGTTATTTCCGAAACCGCTGTAGAAGCACTTGGCCACGCATGGGATAACGGCGTAGAAACCGCTCCCGCAGCACCCGGCGT